>NZ_JBEPEQ010000142.1:0-11987 GCF_040300925.1 Micromonospora sp. NPDC000207 | reverse complement strand
CGCGCTCCGGGTGGCGTTGCACGCCGTGGTCACCGGGGGCAGCGCGGCGGTGGTGCTGGCCTGGCAGGGGCTCGCCGTCGGTCAGGTGACCACCCTGGCGGTCGCGCTCGTCGTCGTCCTGCATCTGCTGCCCCTGGGCATCGCCCGACTGGTGAACCGTCGGCAGGCGCGCGGGACCACCGGGTCGCGTCCGTGACCCCGGTGCGGGAGCACCCCCACGCCGACCTGTGACCCACATCACCTGAAACTGCGGGTCGGTTCGGCGTCGCCGGAGCACCGGGACACCCGCCCGGCGTACCTTTGCACCCCTTTCGCCGCTCTCGATGCGCCACCGCGTCAGAAGTCGCCGACGCGAGGCGTTCCATCGTGTCGGTCACCCCTGTTAGCGTGCGCTGCGTTGCTGATCATGGCCGCTTTCTTCGGAGATGCGGTTGATGTCCCGCTACGGAGGGTGCACCTGATGGGCTGGCTACCTGTGGGAGACTCGTACGAGATCTCCCTCGTGGACGGCAAGGTGGTGGCCCGGTCCCCCGGCCCACGGGCCACCGGCCGTCCCCTCAAGACACTGCCGAAGGCGCTGCGGGACCACCCCGAGGTGGAGCGGCTGCGTCAGCTCGCCCAGTGGCTGGACCGGCACACCGCCGACTGCCTGGCCCGGGTCGAGGCGTGGGTGGTGTCCTCGCTGCCGGTGCCGACCACCCTGCTCGCCCGGGTCTGGCCGGACCCGTCGTGGCGGGCGGCCCTCAACGACCTCGTGGTGCTCGCCGACGACCCCACCGCGACCGGCTTCCTGCGCGACGTCACCGACAGCGGGGACCTGCGGGTGGTCAACCTCGACGGCGACACCGTCCGGCTCTGCGCGCCCACCGCCACGCTGCCCCATCCGGTACGCCTGCCGGACCTGACCGACCTCGCCGATTTCGCCGACGAACTCGACGTCACCCAGCGGGTGGCGCAACTGCACCGGGGCACCTGGGACCGACCCACCGACCTGGCCGGGTCGACCACCACCCACACCGACTTCACAGGCACCCGGGTCCCCAACCGGCTGGCCGCCCGCGCCGCCGCCTTCGGGTTCCGGGTCTCCCGGTCGCAGGTCACCTGCCGGGTCTGGGAGGACGGGCACCCGGTCGAGGCCGCCCTGCGCTTCGACGAGGACTACTGGGACTCCGAGGCGACCCTCGGGGCCTTGTCCTGGTCGGTGGTGGAGGGGCCGACGCTGCGGTTGGCCGAGGTCGGCCCGGTGGCCTGGTCCGAGGGGATGCGGATGGCGACGGCCCTCTCCGGGGCCGCGACCGCGACGGAGGGGAAGGCATGACCGAGACGACCACCGTCTCCGGTGTGGACCACACCGAGAGCCTGCTCGCCGCCGGAGGGGTCCTGCCGGCCGACTCCGGCAACGCCGATGGCGTGGCGGTTCCCCTCACCGCCCGCACCTACCGGCACCCGGCCCTCGGTGACCGTGCCGTGGTCCGCCTTGTCGACTCCGCCCTCGGCGAGGGCGAGGACGCCTCCGTCGGGTTCCTCGGCCTCGAACCGGCCGCCCCACCCGTCGTCGTCGGCCTGGGACCACGCCGCCCGCTGGCCTTCCCGGAGTGGGTCCTCGTCCACCACCCCGACGACGGGCGACACGCGTTGGCGGTGCTCCCGGAGCTGCAGCGGCTGGCCAAACAGGCACGGTCCCGGCCGAAGGCCGCCCTCGACGGGTACCAGGGCGTCGCCGACCGGTTCGGCAGTACCCTGCCGCACGTCCTGCCGACCTTCTTCGAGCAGGCCGCGCGGGTGTTCCTGGACGCCGGGCAGGACACCTACGCGACCCAACTGTTCAACAAGGCCCGCAAGGCCGAGGCGGAGCACGGCCTGCCGATCGACCTGGACCGGATGGACGAGGTCTACGTGGAGTTCGCGTCGGCCACCGTGGTGTCCGCGAGCGCGTTGGCCGGATACGCCAAGGAACTCGCCGCCGGACTGCCGGCCTTCGAGGCCCTCGACCGGTTCTGCCGGTTGGCGCTGCGGGCCGCAGCCGCCGGGGTGGTCCCGTCCATCCCGTCGGCCACCGCCGTCAACCGACTCGTCCGGGTGGCCGCCAAGGACTCCGGCCGGGCCGACGCCGCCGACCGGGAGGCGGCCTACCTGACCGCCCTGCTCAGGCTGCCGGTGACGGCCGAGGCACCGGCCGGCTGGTGGAAGGCGCACCGACCGGCGGTGACCGCGCTGGCCGGCCGCGATCCGGCGGTCCGTGGTGCCCTGCTCGACCTGATGCCCGCCGACCGGGACACGGTGACCACCTGGCTGGCCCTGCTGACCGAGACCGGTGCCCTCACCGGACTGACCGATCCGGACCTGCCCGACGCCGCCCGCCCGAGCGACGGTTCCGCCGGGTGGTTGCGCCGCCTCCTGGGCCGGACCAACGCCGACGGCTACCACCGGATCCGGGTGCCCGCGCTCTATCCCCTCGTCGAGCGGATGGCCGACCGGCTGCGTGCCGAACTGGCCGCCACCGGGACCACCCTCACCGCCGACGCCGACCTGGACCTGCTCGACCTGCTGCTCGGTCTCGGCCTCCCGGTCGCTCCTCCCGCCGAGAACGGCACCCTGGACCTGCTCCGGTGGTACACGGTCGCCGGAGACCGGGACCTGCGCGCGGTGGCCGCCGACGACAGGTTCACCGGTGCCCTGCGCCGGGGCCTGGACACCCTCGACGACCAGCCGGAGGCCCTGCGGCGGGTCGCCGACACCCCGGGCCTGCGGCGGGTCCTGACCGAATGGCTGCGGGCCAGGATCCGCGACCGGTTCACCTCCGGGCTGCCGTACCTGCCGGAGGCGGTGGACTGGCTCGGTCGACTCCCGGTCGAGGCGCTCCGCCTGGTCTTCGGCCACCTCGCCACCACCGACGGCACCGCCCCCGACGGCGGTCTGGAACAGGCCCTCGACCTCGACCTGCCCGACTACGTGGCCCGGAGCCTGCGCGGCGGGCTGGTCGACGAGCTGACCTGGCCGGACTGGGAGCGGGCCTGGCAGGAGGTGACCGGCGGCGACCCCGGGGTCACCCTGACCTGGCAGGAGGCCTGGCCGTACGTCGTCCTCGCCGGACCGACAACGGTCCGGGTCCTGGGCGCCGAGGGCGTCGTCCTCCGCCACGACCTGCGGATCCCCGCCGGTGACCTGTGGGGGCAGCCCGGCTACCACTACGTCGACGGTCACCTGCTGGTCTTCTGGCGTTCCCGGGAACTCGGCTACGACCTGCGCGGCTACTGGCACTCGGCACCCGGCGAACCCCAGCTCCTCACCGGCGAGCTGCACGGCAGCCGACGCCGACGCAACAGCGTCACCCTGCCGCTGCCCGGCGGCGGACGGATCACCGGCGAGGGCGTCCTGCACGTCGGGGACACCGCCGTCCCCGCCGAGGCCCCGGTCATCACCGACGGCACCTCCCACTGGGTGTACCGGCCCGACGACGCCGACCGGCCCGACGACGCCGACCGGCCCGACGACTCAGACCGGCCCGACGACGCCGACCACGGTCCCGGGTGGCGCGAGTACGACCCGGCCGGCGACACCCGCGGTCCACGGCGCCTGCCCCGGTTCCTGGCCGACGTCGCGGCCGACGCGCGCCTCGTGGCGGCGCAGAGCTGGCTGCGGCCGGCCCTGTCCGACCGGGCGACCCCGGCCGCCGTACCGGTGCAGGGTCTGCTGGGGTGGCGGGTGTCCACCCTGCCCGACGGGTCGGTACGCGGGGAGGACCTGGCCGGACGGACCGTCACCGTCCCCGCCGGGAGGCGGCCGATCGCGGCGCTGGTGCTGCCCGGCGACGACCGGCCACGGGCCGTCCTCGAGGACTTCGCCTTGGTCGACCCGGACGGAACGGTGTCGGCTGTCGGCGCGGCCCCGCCGACCCGGAACTACCGCCGCAACCCGGTCCCCCTGCCGGGACACGACTTCGTCGGCGCCCTGCTGCCCCGGGACCCGGTCGGGTCGGCCGCACTGCGCCGGGTGGACCGGGACACCGCCGCCGTCCTCGTCGCCGCCGCCCTGGACGAACGCCGCGCCGCCCTGGCCGAGGAGGCGGCACGGGCAGCACTGTGGGCGACGTCCCCGGCGGGGACCGTCGGATCGACCACAGTCCGACGGGCAGCGCCGCCCGTCCCGTCGACGTCCGCACCCGGTGCCGGCTCCCCGGCCGAGAAGCCCGGGGACGCCCTTGTCGACCTGGTCCGTCGGACGGTGCCGGAGATCGGCGACGAGGCCCTGCTGGCCGCGGTGGCCGGGGCGGCGCGGATGGCCGCCAAGGCCTGCACCGACCTGGAGAGGGTCACCTCCGGGCTGCGCCGGTCGGAGTCGACACCGACGGTCCCGGCGACCACGACCGGACCCACCGACAGCGAACTCGGTGCGGCCCTCGACGGTCTGCGGGGCGTCGTCCGCCGCACGGGCGGCTCCGGCTCCACCCACACAGTCACCCAGCTCCGCCTTCTCGCCGCCCAACGTGTCGGCACCGGCGACGGGCAGGCCGTCCGGCTGCACCTGGACGGCGTTCCCCTGCCCGCCGCCCCGGACTGGTGGTCCCTGGCGGGCGGTTCGGCGGCGGTGGCGTACCGGGCGGTGGCTGCTGTCACCCCGCAGGAACACCGGGACGCCCTCCGCGCCCTCCTCGACGAGCTCGCCGCACTCGACCTGGTCGGCCCGACCGGGACCGCCAGGTGGCGCAGGTTCACCCTCCATCTGCTCGACGGGGACCTGACCGGCCCCGACGGCATGCGCCGCCACCCCCGCCCCGGCCTCCTGCCGCTGTCGGACGGGGCGTTCGTGGCCGTCTTCGCCCAGAGCGGAACGACCACCGGATACCGCTTCGAGGCGCTGTTCCACGACCCGACCGGCCGGTTCGCCGTACCCGAGCCGTACACGGTGGTCGACTCGGAACCCCTCGGCGACGAACGGCCCGACGGCTGGCTGGAACGCCTGCACGCCGAGTGGGCCGCGCGCGGCCCACTGCCCTGGCGGCCGGAGGCCGCCGAGCGCTTCGCCGACCTGACCGGCGTCACCCCCACCGCCGCGAAGCTCGTCCTGGCCGGGCTGCCCCACCTGGACACGGGGAGCACCGTCCCGGCCGACCTGCGCAAGGCCCTCGACATCCGGCAGGCGGGTGAGGCGAAGCTGGCCTTCGAGGTGCTGCACGAGGCCCGGCCCCGACTGCGGCGGGCCGTCCTGGCCGCGCTGGTGTCACCGGACCCGGCCCGACTCTGGACCGACGGCCCGGACGTGGCCGCCGCCGCAGCGGTCTGGAACGACGCCCTCGGCCGGCGGACCGCCGTCCCCGAGCGGTTGCTCGCCGAGGCGGTACGCGCCGTCCGGACCAGGTGGGGACCGGCCAAGGCCCTGCCGGCCCTGCTCGACCCGGCCCGCTCGGCCGAGCTCCGCACCGATCTGGTCTTCCGGATCAGCGGCGACCGGGCACAGCAGGTCGACGCCACGGTGACGGGCTTCACCGGCCCGGTGCTGCACTCCACTGTCGCCCTCGCCGCCTGGATCGCCCACCACACCCCCGCCGGTGATTCGGCCAGGGCCGCCCTCCCGGCCGCCCTGGGTGTCGTCCGGGACCGGCTGGCCAACCCCGACCTGCTGCTCGACCTCTGCCGATACGTCTCGCTAAGTGCCTTCCGGCAGGTGGCGGGCACCCCGTCGGAGACCGGTCCGGGATGGGAGCGGTACGGGGCGATCGTGCTCGGCACCCGCGACGACCAGCCCTCGCCCGCCCTGCGGCCGGTCCTGCTCGACGCCGAGGGCACCGACCCGTACCTGCCCGCGTTGCGGGCCGACGCGTCCGTCCCGTACCCGATGGAGGTGGCGTTGCGGCTGGTCCGCGACCCGCGCTTCGCGGCCCTGCTCGACGAACCCACCCGACCCGACCCCGCCGACCCGGCGACCGACGGGACCTGGTGGCCGCAGGACCCGACCCGGTCGGTGCCCGACCTGGTCGCCGAGGTGGCAGCGGTGCACGGCCTGGGCGGCGACGCGGCGGCGGCGTACCTGATGCTGCTGGCCATGCCGGACCCCACCGACCGGGACACCGCGACGTGGACCGGATGGCGACCCGCCCGGGCGAAGGCGGCCCGCGCCGAACTGGCCCGCACCGACCTGGTCGTGGAGGCCAGCCGGCCCCGGGCCGGGCGCACCCTGTTCCTGCCCGGCCCCTGGCTGGGACGCGGCAGCGGACAGATCCCGGTCGAGAGTTGGAAGGCTCCCCTGTTCGACCTGGCGCCCGACGGTACCGCCGCCCTCGGGGTGACGGTGCCGTTCGAACCGGTCGCCGACCTCTACCGCCGGGCCTGGCGACGGGTGCGCGAGGGCGACCTGCCCCGCTTCGGTGACCCCACCGGCCGAGACGCCCGAGGCTGAACCGCGAGCCCGGTGACCACTGCCCATCCACCCATCTCAGAGATCGAGGAACATCCGTGACCGTGACCGGACACGTCCACCCCGTACCTGTCCGACCCGGCGGCGCGGGCTCCCCTGGCCCTGGTCGGCAGCCACGGCGCGGACGGGCCGATGGGTTTCTACCCGTTCGCCGACTTCTCCCCGGAACTGGCGGCGATCCGCTGGGCCCGACAGCACGGCGTCGAGGTGCGCTGCTGCGACCTGCCGATGGCGGATCCGGGTTGGTCCGGCGAGGCCACCGACGCGACCGTCGACAGGGACCCGGGTGACGGCGTCGACCCGGACGAGGGGGACGTCGGCGAGGCGACCCCCGGCCCGCGCCTGTCGTATGCGAGCGCGCTGCACGCCAGCGGCACCGGTCGAGACGGCGACGACCTGTGGGACCGGGTGGTCGAGGTACGGGCACCGGGGTGTCGACCCGAGGCGGTCCGCCGGGCCGCACTGGGGGTCGGCTGGGCGATGCGGGCCGACAGCAGCGGTGGCGACGGGCCACCGGCCCGGGACCTGGCCCGGGAGGAGCACATGCGGCGGGTGCTGGCCGAGGCCGGTGCCGACGGCCGACGGGTGGCCGCAGTCGTCGGGGCCTTCCACGCCCCGGCCCTGCTTCCCGCCGGTGCCGGCGGTCCTGCGTCAGGCCACCCCGTCGACCCGGCACGCCGACCCGACGCCGTGACCGGCCACCCCGACGGCACGCCCGGTCGACCCGTCGACGCCCCGGTCCGCTCCGTGGCCACTCCGGCCCGCAGGGACCCCGGCCCGACCGTCACCTCCCTGGTCCCGTACGCGTTCGACCTGCTCGACGCCCGGTCGGGATACCCGGCCGGGATCCGCGACCCGCTGTGGCAGCAGTCCGTCCTCAGCGCCGGGGGCGACCCGGAGCGGATTCGCGCCGCCGCTGCCCGGGCGGTCACCGACCTCTGCCGGGAGCTGCGCGCCGCCGGCCACACCGCCGGGACCGGGGAGGCCGCCGAGACGGTACGGCTCGCCGACGACCTGGCCCGGCTCCGGAACCTGCCCGCCCCCGGTCGGGGTGAGGTCCTGGAGGCGGTGACCACGGTCCTCGGCCAGGGTGACCCTCTCGGTCGGGGCCGGGCGCTGGCCCGCGCCCTGGAGACTGTCCTCGTCGGTGCCGCACGGGGACGGACCGCCCCCGGTACCCCCCGGTGTGGACTGGGTCCCGCCGTCGAGGCGGACCTCGTCACCCTGCGCCTGCCCAACCCGGAGAGTCCCAAGCCCCGCGAGGTCCGGCTGGACCCGCTCCGCACCGCCCTGGACGCCCGCCGGGAGGTGCTGCTGCACCGCCTCGACGTCTGCGGCGTCGGCTACGGCGACCCGATCGGCGTCACCGGCACCGGTGACGGCGCGGCCCTCACCACCCGGTGGCAGCTGGCCTGGACCCCCTCCGTGGCAGCCCGGCTGGACCTGGTCGGGGTCCGGGGCGTGACCGCCGCGCTGGCCGCCGCCGGCACCCTACGGGAGCGGTTCCGCCGGGAGTCCGCCGACGGCGGCCCGACCGCCGCCCAGCTCCTCACCGGACTCCGCGACGCCGCCCGGTGCGACCTGCCCGACCTGGTCACCGACCGGCTCGGCGTGGCCGCCTCGGTGCTGCCCTCCACCGGCACCCTGCCGGAGCTGCTGGCCGGACTGGACCTGTTGGAGGCGCTGCGCCGCGAACACCTGCCCGGCACCACCGCGCAGGGCCGGGCCCGCGCCGGTGACCTGGCCGGCGTCCTGCTCGACGCGGCGGTCCGGGGCCTGCCCGGCCTCGCCGGAAGCGATGACACCGCCGACGCGGCCGCCCTGGTCGATCTGGCGGTCCGGGCCGGGGAGGACCGGCTCGGGCTCCGCCTGGAGACCGCCCTCGACCAGCTGGGTCGCAACGGTTCGGCGCTGGTCCAGGGTGCCGCCCTGGCCGCCCGGACCCTGCTCGACCTGACCGGCCCCGAGGCCGTCGGCACCCGGGTCGCCGGGTGGATCGACGCCGCGACCGGACCGGAGCGCCGACGGCACCTGCACCGGTTCCTCGAAGGGCTGCTCACCGCCGCCCATCCCCTGCTCCAGTCCGCCCCGGCCGCACTCGACCCCCTGCTGGAACGGATCGAGGCGCTTCCCGACGCCGGGTTCCTGGACCGGCTGCCGGCCCTGCGCGGCGGCTTCGACGTCCTCACCCCGGCCGCCCGGGACCGGATCCTGCACACCGTCACCGACCGGCTCGGTGACCGGCTCGACCTGACCCTGACCGCCCCGCCCGAGGTCCTGGCCAGGTGGGCCGCCGCCGACGCGGCCGGACGGGCCGTCCTGGTCGCCCGGGACCTGCCGATCCCCGACCCGTCCCCGGACACCCCGACGCACCCCGCCACGACCGCCGTCGAGGCGGTGACCGCCACCGGTCGGATCACCCCCACCGACCGGTGGCGGCTGCTGCTCGGCCGCCAACCCGACCGGTTGCCTGCCGACGCCCGCCGCTACGCCCGCGCCCTCGACGAGTTGTACGGGGCGGGTCGGGGGGAGGGCGCAACCGACCTCGGCGCCGGGGCCGGCGGCGGTCAGGAGGCCGCCTTCCCCACCGCACGGGAGTGGGCCGACGAGATCGAGGCGCTGTTCGGGGCGGTGGTCCGCGAGGAGGTCATCGCCCGGGCCGCCGACAGTGGCCGGACCGACGTGCTCACCGAACTCGACCCGGCCACCGTCCGACCCTCGATGGAGCTGCTGACCTCGGTGCTGTCGTTGGCCGGTGGCCTGCCCGAGGGGCAGGTGGCGGCGCTGCGGCCCCTGGTCCGACGGCTCGTCGAGGAGCTGACCAGGCAGTTGGCCACCCAGATGCGCCCGGCGATCACCGGGTTGAGCAACCCCCGCCCGTCCCGCCGTCCCGGCGGCCGGATCGACCTGGCCCGTACGCTGCGGGCGAACCTGGCGCACACCCGGCGGCTCGACGACGGGCGTACCGTCGTGGTGCCGCAACGGCCGGTCTTCACCACCCGGAACCGTCAGGAGGCCGACTGGCGGCTGGTGCTGGTGGTCGACGTGTCCGGCTCGATGGAGGCGTCGGTGGTCTGGTCGGCGTTGACCGCCGCCGTCCTGGCCGGGGTGCCCACCCTCGCCACCCACTTCGTGGCCTTCTCCACCGAGGTCGCCGACCTGACCGACCGGGTCGACGACCCGTTGTCCCTGCTGCTGGAGGTCCACGTCGGAGGCGGTACGCACATCGCCGCCGGCCTGGCCCACGCCCGCTCGCTGGTCACAGTGCCGAGCCGGACCATCGTCGCGGTGGTCAGCGACTTCGAGGAGGGCTACCCGCTGGCCGGGCTGCTCGGGGAGGTCCGCACCCTCGCCGCGTCCGGGGTGCACCTGCTGGGGTGCGCCGCCCTGAACGACCGGGGGGTGCCCTGCTACTCCGTACCCGTCGCCGAGCAGCTCGTCGCGGCCGGGATGCCGGTCGCCGCCCTCAGCCCGCTGGAACTCGCCCGCTGGGTGGGCGACCGCATCCGTGGAGGATCACGGTGACACAGCACGCCCCCGCCGACACGGTGACACAGCACGCTCCCGCCCCCGCCGACGTCGTCCGGTGGCCGGCGGTGGCTCCGCTGGTCACCGCCGCCGCCGTGGCGGCGCTTGCGCCACGGCTGCGCCACCGGCTGGCCGCCGCGGTCACCCGGTTGGCCGACCGGCCGGTCGACAGGGTCGGGGACGGTGTCCGCGTCGACTTCGGACCGGAGATGCGGGTCACCCTCACACCCGGCCCGACCGGTGCCGTCACCGACGGGGACCAGGCCACGTGCAGTTGCCTGCTGGCCCCCCGGTGCCTGCACCGCAGCGCGGTCCTGGCCGCGTGCCCGGTCGCCGAACCGGCCGCCCACCCGGCGTCGGAGTCCGCCTCAGAAACCCACCCGTCCCCGGCAACCTCCGGCAGGGCCGCCGGGCGCACCGGCGACCGGGGCGGGGCGGCCACCGGCCGACCGGCCGCCCCGACGAAGGCGCAGCGGGCCGCCGCCGACGCGCTGTGGCGGGCCGCCGCCGCGGTGCTCACCGCCGGGGTGCCGGCTGCCGGTGCGGTCGCCCAGGCGGAGTTGCTCCGGGCCGCGCACGGTGCCCGACTGGCCGGTCTGCCCCGGGCCGAGAGCGCCGCGTTGAGCACCGTCAGGGGCCTGCGGGCACACCGGGACCGGCAGACCGGACACCGGCTCGCCGCCCTGGTCGAGGTCCTCCACGACCTGCTGTACGTCGCCGGTCGGCTGGCCGCCGGGGACAGCGACCCGGCCCTGGTCGGCATCCTGCGTCGGGCCTACCAGCCGGACGGCACCCTGGACGTGTACGGAGTCTGCCGGGAGCCGGTGATCAGCGCGACCGGGTACGCCGGAGTGGTCACCCACCTGGTCGCCGCCGACGGACGGCGACTCTCGTTCGGCGACGTACGCCCGGGTGGCCCGGACCGGGCGCGGGACTCGGCCCGGGCGGTCACCGAGATGGGCTCGGTCGCGGTGAACCACGCGGTGCTGGCCCGGGGTGGTCTGCGGATCACCGGCACCACCGTCTCCCCCGACGGTCGGCTCGGCGCGGGCAGGTCGGTCCGGGCGACCCCGTTGAGCGTCACCGACTGGTCCACCGGGCCGGTGTCGGAGCTGTTCGGGCGGCCCCTCGCCGAGGTGGTGGCCGCCCAACTCGCCGTCGAGGACCCCCAGGACCCGGCTCGGGCGGGGACCGCCCTGCTCGGCTGTGACCTCCAGGTGGTCGGTGCCGACGGGGACCGGCTGTTGGCCCGGGAGATCGATCCCAGCACCGACGCCGCAACGGTGGTGGACGGGCCGGTGATCCGGCTGGTGCCCGTCGACTCCCATCCGATGCTGGCCCACGTGGCGAACCTCCGGCGACTCGCCTCCCGGCCGGGTCTGCGGATCCGGGTGGTGGGCCGGTTGGACCCGGACCGGGCCTGCACCCTGCTCCCGCTCGCGGTGGCCCCGGTCCCCGGTGACGCCACCACCCTGCGGTTGCCGACGGACTGGCACGGGCGGGCCGACCTCGGCTACGACGAGATCCAGGGCCGTCACCTGCCGCCCCCCGACCCGGCCGCGACGGTGGGGACCGTCGACGCCGCCGAGGCGGCGCAGCCTCCGCTGTGGCGGGTCCGCCGCCTTGTCGAGTCGGCAGTCTCCGGTGGCCGTCGGGCAGTGGCCGAGGCGGCCCGCAGCGGCGACGCCGAGCTGGGCGGCCCGCTGCGGCGGGCCGGTTTCACCACGGCAGCCGCGCTCGTCGACGCGCTGGCCGGCGAGTCCGACCGGCGGGGCCGGGACGTGTTCGGCAGGCGTACCGACCCCGACCCCGACCGGTACGCGTGGGCGTGGCTGGCCGCCACCGCCCACCTCGCCGCCGCCGAACGAGAGCTGTTCCGTTCCTCCTGGGGCGTGCCGCCGCTCGCACAGCCGGTGGGTGTCGCGGGCTGACCGACCCGAACGCGGAGCGGGGGGCCGGCGGGGGGGCGGCGGCCCCCCCGCGGTGGGGGGATTGGCGGGAAACCGGGAGATGGGGGAAACACCGCAGCCGCCGACCACATCACG
>NZ_JBEPEQ010000141.1:0-12110 GCF_040300925.1 Micromonospora sp. NPDC000207 | reverse complement strand
AACCGGAAACCTTCACCGTCTCACCACTTTTGGGCAACTTACCCTCAGGGCAGGCGTCGAGAGCAGCAGCATAAACCGAATGCGGCCACATAATGTGCTTTCCCGTCGGTGGAAGCTTCACCCTCGTCGGATTAGCCGGATCCGGCTCCAAAACCAGACCACGCCGCCCCAACGCATCCACCAAAACCTGACCGACATTCGCCTCCACAACCCCCACGGATCGGAGATTTTTCAGAAAATCACCGATGGGGACGGGAATGGCGCAACCGGAAACCTTCACCGTCTCACCACTTTTGGGCAACTTACCCTCAGGGCAGGCGTCGAGAGCAGCAGCATAAACCGAATGCGGCCACATAATGCGCTTTCCCGTCGGTGGAAGCTTCACCCTCGTCGGATCAGCCGGATCCGGCTCCAAAACCAGACCACGCCGCCCCAACGCATCCACCAAAACCTGACCGACACTCGCCTCCACAACCCCCACGTATCGGAGACTTCTCAGAAAATCACCGATGGGGACGGGAATGGCGCAACCGGAAACCTTCACCGTCTCACCACTTTTGGGCAACTCATACGCAGGAAAGGCATTGAGAGCAGCAGCATAAACCGAGGGAGGCCACACGATGCGTTTCCCCGTCGGTGGAAGCTTCACCCTCGTCGGATCAGCCGGATCCGGCTCCAAAACCAGACCATGCCGCCCCAACGCATCCACCAAAACCTGACCGACATTCGCCTCCACAACCCCCACGTATCGGAGATTTTTCAGAAAATCACCGATGGGGACGGGAATGGCGCAACCGGAAACCTTCACCGTCTCACCACTTTTGGGCAACTTACCCTCAGGGCAGGCGTCGAGAGCAGCAGCATAGCGAGAATGTCTGGCATCCCCCGCCGCCGGTGGAAGCTTCACCCTCGTCGGATCAGCCGGATCCGGCACCAAAACCAGACCACGCCGCCCCAACGCATCCACCAAAACCTGACCGACATTCGCCTCCACAACCCCCACGTATCGGAGACTTTTCAGAAAATCACCAATGGGGACGGGAATGGCGTAACCGGAAACCTTCACCGTCTCACCACTTTTGGGCAACTTACCCTCAGGGCAGGCGTCGAGAGCAGCAGCATAAACCGACTGAGGCCGCATAGTACGCTTCCCCGTCAGCGGAAGCTTCACCCTCGTCGGATCAGCCGGATCCGGCACCAAAACCAGACCACGCCGCCCCAACGCAGCCTCCAGCACCGGCTCGACACGCGCCCCCACAATCCCCCTGTATCGAAGATTGTTCAGAAAAGAGCCGATGAGAATAGGATCGTCATGACCGGGAACCTTCACTGTCCGCCCCCTTTCGGGCAACTCGCCCTCAGGCAGAGCATCGAGAGCAGCAGCATAAACCGACTGAGGCCGCATAGTACGCTTCCCCGTCAGCGGAAGCTTCACCCTCGCCGAATCACCGGCATCCGGCTGCGAGGGCTGACCGGGCCGCCCCGAACTCAGGGAATTGCCGAGGGGCACAGGATCGAAGAATCCGGGATCCTCGACCGCCTTCCCATGTCCGGATAGTTGACCTTGAGAAAAATCGCCAAAGGCAGCGATGTAGGCCGCTCGGTCGCCTTGCGGCTGGTTCACCGACTCGCCCGACACCCCGAGCATCATCTCGCTCTGCTCGCCTGCAAACGGGTCCAGACCTTCCCCATACCCACCCACTGACGACAGCTCAGCGGACGTCAGCGGCGCCAGACTCGCTACGTACTCATCTTCGTCGAAATACAGTTCCGAAAATGGCTGGTCGGTGTTCCACGGATCGGTCACGTCGTCCTCCAGACAGGGGTGTCGCCCTGTCCGACGGCCACCGGACCCGTCCGGTTCAATCCGCCACGGATCAAGTCAGCCCCGACGGCCCTGAAGCCACCACATGATGTCGCCGCGCTGGGTCTGCGACTCGTCAGTCGACTCCGCCCCGGGGCGAGGGGGCGGACGCGGGGACGGGCGAGTCGGGATGCCAACCAGGTCCCAGCTCGGAACGGTGAACCCCACGCCCTCCTCGCCGTCGACTACAGCGGCGACGACCCGGACGACCCCGGCGAACCGCTGAATCTGACGCCTGAAATCAGGCCCAGGCAGCGCTCGGCGCGTGGCTCGCCGGAAACCGACGTAGCATCGAAACCTGCGCCACGCCAGCGGAGCCCGCACCGCTGCATCCACCGTCGCACCACTCCCCCCGCTCCCGTGCCGCCTCACCCTCAGTCACCTGCTGACGACGAACACGCAGTGCGCACCTCTGCAAGATCAGCTGTACCTAGCTCTGCACTCCAGGCCGTACCCCGACACCGAGGCACGATTACCTACCGAGTCCGGCCATCGCCTGCTCTGAATCCAGGACCCTGGCCCGCTTCGACTGCGGCCCCGGTGACCCAGACCGGTCACGGCCGGCGAAGCCCTCCTGCCCCGGGGCACGAGGACCCGCCATAGCAGCCACCACATGAGTAGCAGCACCATCGACGTCCCGGACGAGCCGCACCTTCCCGGCCCTCGTGGGATGCGGCTCCAGACGCTGACCATGCCGCCGCAACGCCTCCACCAACACCGGACCGACATTCGCCCCCACAATTCCCACCGATCGAAGATCACTAACGAATGTGCCGATGGGAACGGGGACGTCATGACCGGAAAGCTTCACCTTCTCACGCTTTTTGGGCAACTTGCCGGCAGGAAAGGTACCAAGAGCAGCAGCATAAACCGAGTGAGGCCACTCAGTGCGCGTCCCCGCCAGCGGAAGCTTCACCCTCGTCGGATCAGCCGGATCCGGCACCAAAACCAGACCACGCCGCCCCAACGCATCCACCAAAACCTGACCGACATTCGCCCCCACAATACCCCTGCTTCGAAGGTTGCTCAAAAAAATGCCGATGGGAACAGGAACGGCATAACCGGGAACCTCCACCGACTGACAAGATTTGGGTAACTCACCCGCAGGAAGAAGGTCGAGAGCAGCAGCATAAACTGACTGCGGCCACGTAATGTGCTTCCCCGACGCCGAAAGCTTCACCTTCGTCGGATCATCGGGATCCGGATTTAGAACCTGACCACGCCGCGCCAACGCATCCACCAACGCCGGATCGACACCCGCCCCCACAATACCCTTGCTTCGAAGAGTCCTGAAAAAAATGCCGATGGGAACAGGAACGGCATAACCGGGAACCTCCACCGACTGATGAACTTTGGGTAACTCACCCACAGGGAGAAGGTCGAGAGCAGCAGCATAAACTGACTGCGGCCACGTAATGTGCTTCCCCGTCCATGGAAGCTTCACTCTCGTCGAATCAGCGGGATCCGGCTCCAAAACCTGACCATGCCGCCCCAACGCATCCACCAAATCCTGACCGACATTCGCCCCCACAATACCCTTGCTTCGAAGAGTGCTCAAAAAAATGCCGATGGGAACAGGAACGGCATAACCGGGAACCTCCACCGACTGATGAAATTTGGGTAACTCACCCACAGGAAAGGCGTCGAGAGCAGCAGCATAAACCGAATGCGGCCACGCGATGGGCTTCCTCGCCTGTCTGGGTAGTTGACCTTCAGGAAGTGCGTCAAGGGCGGCGATGTAGGCCGCTCGGTCATTTTGCGGCTGGTTCACCGGCTCGCCCGACACCCTGTGCATCATCTCGTTCTGCTCGCCTGTAAACGGCGCCAGAATCGCTGCGTAATCATCCTCGTCGTAGTACAGTTCCGGAAATAGCTGGTCGGTGTTCCACGGATCAGTCACGTCGTCCTCCAGACAGGGGTGTCGCCCTGTCCGACGGCCACCGGACCGGTCCGGTTCAACCCGTCCCGCGATCTGGTCAGCCTCGGCGGCCCTGGAGCCAGCGCAGGATGTCGGCGCGCTGGGTCTGTGACTCGTCAGTCGACTCCGGCCCGGGATTCGGGCGAGGGGCCGGACGCGGGGACGGGCGAGTCGGGATGCCGACCAGGTCCCGGCTCGGAGCGGTGAACTGCGCGACCTCCTCGCCGTCGACTGCGGTGGCGATGACCCTGGCGACGCCGGAGATGACCCGGGCCTGGACGGCCGCACCGACCGAGTCGGTGGGGTCGTCCGGGTTGGCGGCGATGCCGGCCACCGCCACCTGCGGGGTGAACCCGACGAAGCTCTCCGTGGCGGCCCGCTCCGAGCTGCCGGTCTTACCGGCCGCCGGACGGCCGTCGAGGAGGCTGTTGACGGCGGTGGCCGTACCGCCGTTGCACTGGCCGAAGGCGGACTGCTGGCCCACCGGGCAGCGGGCGGCGTCGGTGGCGGCCCGCGCCACGTCGGCGTCCAGGACCCGCTCGCAGGTCGGGTCACCGACGGGCAGGCGGGTGCCGTCCGGGGTGGTGACCGACTCGACGGGGGTCGGCGCGCAGTGGACGCCCTCGGCGGCGACTGTGGCGTAGGCGTTGGCCAGGTCCAGCGGGGTGGTGGCGGCCACGCCGAGGGTGAAGGAGCCCCAGTCCGCCGCGTTGTTCTCGGCGAAGTCCGCGTCGGCGCCGGAGCGGAAGGTGATGCCCAGTCGCTGGGCCATCTCCACCACCTTGTCCTGCCCGACCTGCTCGGCGAGCCAGACGAAGTAGGTGTTGACCGACCGGCCGAAACCGTCCCACATCATCCGGTACCCGTCCATCCAGGCGGGGTTGGCGTTCGCCGGGCACCACCGGCCGTCGCAGGTGGCGTCGCCGGAGTCGGCCGGGTAGCGGGTGGGCAGCCGGGTGGGTGCGTCGAAGCCGGTGGAGAGGGTACGGCCGTTCTCGAGCGCGGCGAGCATGGTGAAGAGCTTGAACGTGGATCCGGCCTGGTATCCCTCGACGCCGCCCCCACCGGCCACCAGCTGGTTGACGGTGTTGGGGTGGTTGGCCTGCCCGTCGGGGTTGGCGTCGACGCTGTAGTGCCGGTTCACGGCCATGGCGAGGACCTTGCCGGTGCCCGGTTCGACGGCCGCGATCGGCAGGGCGCGCTCGTTGTCGTAGTCGTAGACGGAGGTGGCCTGCTGCTGGGCGGTGGCCTGGACGTCGGGGTCGAGGGTCGTAACGACGGTGTATCCGCCCCGGCGCAGCGCCTGGTCCCGCTCCTCGGCGGTGTCGCCGAAGGCCGGTTGGGTCAGCCACCACTGCCGCAGGTAGTCGCAGAAGAATCCCCACCCGGTGTCGTCGCCGTCCGGGGCGGCGGTGCACCCGTTGGGCTGCCCGGTCGGGTCGAGCTTCAACTCCTCGGCCTTGGCCTGCGCGGCCTCCTCGGCGGTGATCACGCCGGTGGCGGCCATCGAGTCGAGGACGTACGCCCGGCGGGCCAGCGCGGCCTCGGGGTCGCCGTCGATCGGGCTGTACGCCTCCGGCGACTGGACCAGCCCGGCGAGCAGGGCCGCCTCGGCGAGGGTCAGGTCGGCCGGGGGCTTGCCGAAGTAGCGCTCACTCGCGGCGGCGACGCCGTAGGCCCCGGAGCCGAAGTACGCGATGTTGAGGTAGCGGTTGAGGATCTCGTCCTTGCCGAGTTCCCGTTCCAGCGAGTTGGCGTACCGGATCTCCTGGATCTTGCGTCCGACGGTCTGCTCGGTGGCGGCCCGCCGCTCCTCGGCGGTGAGGTTGGGGTCGTTCTTGAGCACGTTGCGGACGTACTGCATGGTCAGGGTGGAGCCGCCCTGGGTGGTGCCGTCGGTGACGTTGGAGACCAGGGCGCGGGCCATCCCCCGCAGGTCGACCCCGCCGTGGTCGTAGAACCGGCGGTCCTCGGCGGCCACGATCGCCTGCCGCATCACCGGCGCGATCTCGGTCAGCGGCACGTCGGTGCGGTTGACGTCGTAGAAGGTGGTGATGAGGGTGGTGCCGTCGCTGGCGTAGAGGTACGACCGCTGCGGGGTGGCCGGGGTGGCGAGCATGTCGGGCAGGTCCTGGTACGCCCCGAGCGCCGACCGGGCGGCGAACCCGAACAGGAGGTTACCCGGGAGCGCGACGGCCGCGACGACGAGTCCGACGAGCACACCGGCGAGGAGGGCGGTGAGCAGGCGGGACAGCGGCGACCGGGAGGAGGGCGTCCGGGATGACGGCATGGTCCAGCATTGCCACGAAATCGGCTTACCGACCACCCTCGGACCCGATGTGTCGTCCACCTCACCCCACCTGCGCGAAGGCTTCACGCGGCGGGCGGGGTGGTGGGGACGCTGGCGGTGGCCGCGTCGCGGGCGATGGCGGCCGGGACCAATCGCCCGGACCGGTATCCGATGCCGATACCGGCGATCAGGACGAAGAGGGCCCCGAAGGTCTGCAACGGTCCGACGAGCGCACCGCCGAGGCCGAGCAGCGGGGCGGCGATCATCAGCAGGATCCCGTCGCCGTAGCTGAACGCGCCGGACCGGGCCACCGCCCAGCCGGTGAGAAACCAGCCGACGCTGTAGCAGGCGGCCCCGACCAGGACCAACGACCGGGCGGTGGTGCCGAAGACCGGGGTCTGCTCGGCGAGCCCGGCGAAGGGCAGCATCAGGACCGAACCGGCGAGGCCGACCAGGAGTCCGGCGGCGGCGGTCCGGCGACTGCGGGTGGCGACCAGCAGCCCGGCCAGGGCCAGCAGGGCGAGCAGCCCGAGCCAGACGGCGGCCACCCAGCCGATCAGGTACAGCGGTCGGCCGTCGGCCGGGTAGGGGTCGTTGCCCACTCCGCCGTCACTGGCCCAGGCGACCAGACCGTAGAGGATCGCGTACGCGGGCAGCAGCCACACGGCGGCGCGGGCGAACCTGCGCAGCGACCACGCCCAGGTGGCGTCGGTGGCCGGGAAGGTCGGGGTGGGTTCGACGAGGAACGGCAGGACCCCGAACCCACCTCCGGTACGCCGGGTGCCCAGTGGGCCGACCGGGTCGTGCGCGCCGCCCCGGGACGACGAGTGCAGCCTGTTCGCCGGATCCTTCATGCGTCACCTCACTCACCGTGCGGTACGCCGACGCACCGGCGCCCCGACGCCCGCTCACCAATCCGCCTTCTCAGACCGATCGTGGCAGGCACCGGGGCGCCAGATGAGTGTTTCTCGCATTTGCCCCGAGGCGGGACGGATGCGGTCAGCGGCGGGGGTGCCGCTGCTGCTGCTCGTACTGCTGGTGCTCGTGCTGCTGGTGCTCGTACTGCTCGTGCTGGTCGTAGTGCTGCTGGTGGGCCGGGTCGTGGACCAGACCACCCAGGTCATGGGTCAGACCCGGGTCGCCGACCAGGCTCTGCGCCGAGACCGGCTCGGGGGCCGGCAGCCCCTGCGGGGCGTTCTTGCCACCGGAGGCCTGCGCCTCGGCGACCCGTACCTCGTTGTGGATCTCCTGGGCCGCCGCAGCGGCGGCCTCGGCGGCCTCGGCGGCCTCCCGCTCGACCTCGCTCGCGGTCTGCGAGGCCTCCTTGGTCGGCGCGTCGCCGACCATCTGGCTGAGCCCGCCGAGCGCGCCACCCATGCCCTCCAGGGCCCGGGTCAGCTCGGTCGGCACGATCCAGACCTTGTTGGCGGTGCCGTTGGCGATCTGCGGCAGAGCCTGGAGGTACTGGTAGGCCAGCACCTTCTGGCTCGGGTTGGCCTTGTGGATCGCGTCGAAGACGGTCCGCACGGCCTTGGCCTGACCCTCGGCCTGCAGGATCCGGGCCTGCCGGTCACCGTCGGCCCGCAGCACGGCGGCCTGCTTCTCACCCTCGGCGGAGAGGATCTGCGACTGCTTGTGCCCCTCCGCGTTGAGGATCGCGGCCCGGCGGTCCCGCTCGGCGCGCATCTGCTTCTCCATCGAGTCGCGGATGCTCGGGGGCGGCTCGATCGCCTTGATCTCGACCCGGGTCACCTTGATGCCCCACCGACCGGTGGTCTCGTCGAGCACACCGGAGAGGTGCCTGTTGATCTCCTCCCGGCTGGTCAGCGCCCGCTCCAGGTCCAGCGAACCGATCACGTTCCGCAGGGTGGTGACGGTGAGCTGCTCGATGGCCTGGAGGAAGTTGGAGATCTCGTAGGTCGCCCGGACCGAGTCGACCACCTTGAAGTAGAGGACGGTGTCGATCGAGACGACCAGGTTGTCGGAGGTGATCACCGGCTGGGGCGGGAAGCTCACCACCTGCTCGCGCATGTCGACCTTGGTACGCACCGCGTCGACGAAGGGCACCAGGATGTTCAGCCCGGGGTTGAGGGTGCGCTTGTACCGGCCCAGCCGCTCCACCACGTCCTGCCGCTGCTGCGGGACGATCCGCACCGACTTCGCCAGCGTGATCACCCCGATCAGCGCGAACGCGATCAGTAGGACCGGGATAATGACTTCCATTCACTCACCTTTCCGTTGGGGCACTCCGGTGGGGGAGGCGAACTCCCCGCCCGTCCCGGTGTCACCCTGAATCGTCATCGTGGGTGGTGGTTCGACGGCTACAACGTCGGCGCGGGTCACTGTGATCCCCCATCGACCCGCCGTCTGTTCCAGGACCCGAACAGCTGCCGGGAGATCTCCCCCCGGCTGGTCAGGGCCGACTGGAGGTCCAGGGCACCGATCACGCTGCGCGGCGTCGTCACGGTGAGCCCGGTGGGACCCGCTGCACGGCGGAGAACAGGACGGCGGCACCGACCAGGCCCACCGCGACCACCGTCAGGAGGATCTCCATCGACTCACCCCTCCGCCTCCGGCAGCTGCCTTCCGGGCGTGATGTCGTCCCGCCACACCAGGGCGGTGGCACCCTGAACCTTGATCACCTGCACCCGTTCACCGGGCGCGAAGACCTGGGTGGCGTCGTAGGAGCGGGCGCTCCACAACTCGCCGTCGATCTTGATCATGCCACGGTCGACGTCGACCTGCTCGAGGACGAGCGCGTCTGACCCCTCCAACGCCTCGACACCGAAGGGCTGGTCACCGGTCTCCCGCGCACTGCGCCGGTGCCGCTGGATCGTCGGCCGGGCCAGGAGGGTGGTCAGCGCGGAGACCACCGCGAACACCACCGCCTGCACCGCCACCGGCGCACCCAGCGCCGCAGCCCCGGCCGCAGCGAACGCACCGACCGAAAACATGATCAAGAAGAGCGTGGCCGAGAAGATCTCGGCCACCGCCAACACGACTCCCAGCACGATCCACAGCACGGCGTCCACCCCTGAATCGTGACACGTCCGCGCTCCAACCGCCGAGTGTCATGATCAGACAACGCCGTCACCGGACCCGCTGGGCCGCTTCGGCGTACCGAACCGGTCACGCAACGAGGAGGATCGCCGTGTCGCTGCTGCCCGACACCGCCCGCCGGGTGGACACCCTGGTCACCACCGCACAGGCCACCGGCCGGGCGCCGTCGCTGCTGCTCGGCGTCGTCCGGGACGGTGCCCTGGCCCACCTGTGCGGCGCCGGAGAACACCCCCGCCCCGACGCCGACCTCCAGTACCGACTCGGGTCGATCACCAAGACCATGACCGCAGTGCTGATCATGGCGGAACGAGACGCCGGTCGACTGGACCTCGCCGACCGGCTGGAACAGCACCTGCCCGGCAGCCCGGTGGGCGAACTCACCCTCCGTCAGCTCCTCGGACACGCCAGCGGCCTGCACCGGGAACCGGACGGACCGTGGTGGGAACGCACCGCCGGCCACGACCTGGACACCCTTCTGGCCGGGCTCACCCCCGCCAAGATCGCCTATCCCCCGCACCACGCGTACCACTACTCCAACCTCGCGTACGGGCTGCTCGGGGCGGTGCTGGAACGGACCCGGGGCACCGGCTGGGCCACCCTGCTGCGGGAACGGATCCTGGACCCGCTGGCCATGACCCGCACCACCTACCACCCCGAGGAGCCGTACGCCCGGGGATACGTCGTGCACCCCTGGCACGACACGGTGCGGGAGGAACCCCGTACCGACACCGGGGCGATGGCCCCCGCCGGTCAGCTCTGGTCCACCGCCACGGACCTGGCCCGGTGGGCGTCCTTCCTGGCCGACCCGGTGCCCGGCGTCCTCGCCCCCGCCACCGTCACCGAGATGTGCAACCCGGTGGCCCTCAAGGACCTGGACTCCTGGACCGGGGGCCACGGCCTCGGCGTCGAGCTCTACCGGCAGGGCGACCGGGTGTACGCGGGGCACGGCGGCTCGATGCCCGGGTACGTCGCCCACCTGATGGTCCACCGGCCCACCCGGACCGGGGTGATCGCCTTCGCCAACTCGTACGGACTGCGGGGCACCACCCTCAGGGGCCTGTCCCGGACGGTGCTGACCGACGTGCTGGAGGCCGAACCCACCCCGGTCGCCCCCTGGGTACCGGCCACCGCCCCGCCCCGCCCCGAGTCGGCCGAGCTGACCGGCCGCTGGTGGTGGATGGGGATCGAGTACGAGGTCCGGGCCACCGGGGAGGAGCTGCTGGCCGGTCCGGTCGGGTCGGCGGAACTGCGGTTCACCCGGGAGGGGCCGGACCGCTGGCGGGGCCACTCCGGGGAGCAGCACGGGGAGATCCTGACGGTGCTCCGGGACCCCGACGGGCGGCCCCGCGCCCTGGACATCGGCACCTTCGTCTTCACCCGCACCCCGGAGGAGGCACCCTGACCGGGTGCGGGGCCGGACCGGGTGAAGGGCCGGACCGGGCCGGGTCGGGTGCGGGGCCGGGGCGGTCGCCGCCGGGGCTCAGCCCTCGTGGTCGGCGGGGTCGGCGGGTTCCGTGACGAAGTCGATCAGGCGCTCCATCGCGTTGATCAGAGGGGTCTCCACGTCGGCGAAGCTGTCCACCCGGGACAGGACGTGCCGCCACATGGTGGCCGGATCGGCGACACCGAGGGCCGCGCAGACTCCCTCCTTCCACGGCTGACCCGGCGGCACCACCGGCCACGCCGCGATACCCAGCGCCGACGGCTTCACCGCCTGCCACACGTCGACGTACGGGTGACCGGTAACCAGCACGTACGGCGAGTCGACCCGGGCCACGATCCGGCTCTCCTTGCTGCCCGGGACCAGGTGGTCCACGAGGACGCCGAGCCGCCGCGCCGGGCCGGGGACGAAGTCGCGCACCTCGGCGTCGAGGGCGTCGATCCCGTCCAGCGGCTCCACCACCACACCCTCGATCCGCAGGTCGTCGCCCCAGATCCGCTCGACCAGAGCGGCGTCGTGGATCCCCTCGACCCAGATCCGGCTGGCCTTGGCGACCTGCGCCCGTACCCCGTCCACGGCGATCGACCCGGAGGCGGTCCGCCGCCGGGCGGCCGGGATCGCGGGGGCCTTCGGTCGGCGCAGGGTCACCGGTCGGCCGTCGAGCAGGAAGGCCGCCGGGAGCAGCGGGAAGTTACGTCGTCGACCGTGCCGGTCCTCCAGGACCACGGCGCCGGAGTCGAACCCGACCACCGCCCCGCAGAAGCCGGAGTCGGCGTCCTCGACCACGAGATCCGGGTCGGCGTCGACCTCCGGGGTGGTCCGGCGTCGCCGCCAGTCGCCCGCCAACACGTCCTCGCCGTATCGCCGCCCCATGTCGATCACGGTAACCCGACGTCGGAGACCACCTGGCCACGACGCGCCGCCCACCCGACGGCGCAGCCCGTAGAAACCCTACGACGTCGGACATTCGACGCAGGTGCCGTGGACCGGTACCTGCTCACCGCAGTCGAGACACAGACGGCGCTCACCACGTACCCTTTGCTGCATGTCCACCCCAGCAACGGGCGCAGACACCCTTGCCCCGCGCCGGTCCAGCCGGTTCGTGGCCTGGGTCCGCGCGTGGCGGGCCGGCCTGGTGCCCTACGACGACGTCGCCGACGCGATCGCCGGCGACGAGGAGCACCTCGTCGCCGACGCCCCCGGCACCTGGACCGACGTCCCGCTCTCCCAGGCGCTGCCCACCCTGGCGAGGCTCTCCCCGGACGAGATCCGGCTGGTGCTGCCCGCGCCCGGCGACCCACGCGGACTGCCCGGCCCCGGCGACTTCACCGGCACCGCGCTGCTCGCCGGGGAGGCCGTCGTCGCCGGGGAACTGGGGCTGATCCCGCAGGTACGCACACACACCTCCGGCTCGGGCATGACCTTCGAGACCGTCCTGTGGCGGGTGTGGCCGCTGCCCGTGCACACCCCCGCCGCCGCCCTCTCCGCCCCCTGCGCGGCCGAGGCCGAAGCGGAACTGGCCGCCGCGCTGGCCGAG
>NZ_JBEPEQ010000140.1:0-12137 GCF_040300925.1 Micromonospora sp. NPDC000207 | reverse complement strand
GCCCTACCCGCCGCTCTTCCTATCTGCGTTGGGGGGGTTGGCGGCTCTCTGGGGTTCCGGGTGTGGGGGCGGCCGGCGGGGGGGGGGGGGGCCAACGCCCCCCCACCCCCGCTGACGGACTAGCGAGCCTCGTCGTCCAGGAACTTCTGGAACGCCTCGTGCGCGGTGTCGGCCGAGGCACCGGCGTCCCGGCCGGTGATCGCGTCGACGATCGGCTGACCGACGATCTCCCGGGCCTGGGCGACCCGCTCGACCAGCGGCCGGTCGTGGCCGACGCCGTTGGCCAGGCTGACGGTGATCGCGTCGGCCATGTCCTCCGGGTAGGTGGAGGTGCCCTCCGGGTTCTCCCAGACCGAGGTCCGGGCACCGGGGACGCCGGACTTCTGCTGCTCCAGGGCCTGGGTCTTACCGGCGGCCCACTCGATGAACTTCCAGGCGTTGTCCTTGTTCGGGGAGGACTCGTTCACTGCCAGGCCCCAGGAGGGGATGTTGTACGGCTTGGAACCGGCCGGACCGGCAGGGAACGGCGCGAACCCGACGTTCTCGGCGACCCGCGACTTGCTCGGGTCGGTGGCGTTCTTGTAGAGCGAGTTGGCCTCCGGGTAGAAGGCGGCCTGGCCCTGGGTGAAGATCGCCATCGCCTCGGACCAGCTCATGTCGGTGCTGACGTTGTTCGGGCCGTGGTCACGCAGCAGCCCGCCGTAGTAGGCGTACGCCTCCTTGGCGGCGGCGCTGTTGACAGCGGAGTTGCCCGAGGCGTCGACGAAGTCGCCACCGAAGCTGTAGAGGAAGCTGGAGAACTGGGTGACGGCGGCGGCCTTGCCGGTCCGGGCGACGAAGCCGGCGACACCGGAGTTGTCCGCCTCGATCTTCGCGGCCTGGGTCTTGAGCTCGTCGAGCGTGGCCGGCGGGGCGCTGAAGCCCGACTTCTCCAGCAGGTCCTTGCGGTAGTAGAGGACCTGCTGCTCGGTGATGATCGGGATGCCGACCACCTTGTCCTCGTAGGTGGTGGCCCCGACCGGAGCCTCCTGGAAGTCGGCGAAGTCGAACTCGCTGCTGCCGTTGGCCTTGTCGGTCAGGTCGGCCAGGTACCGGTTCTTGGCGAACAGCTGCCCCTCCTGGAGGGGGCGGTACATCATCACGTCGAGGTCGTCCGAGCCCGCGTTGAGCTTGACGTTGTACTGGTCCGACAGCTGGTCCTCGCCGAGCTGGGTGACCTCGACCTTGAGGCCGGTCTGCTGCTCGAACTCCGGCAGGGCGGCCCGGACGTTCTCCGTCCAGACGTGGTTGACCAGCGTGACCCGAACGGTGTTCGAGTCGCCGCTGCCGCTACCACCGCCACCACAGGCCGACAGTGCCAAGGCGGTGGTCACCGCCAGGGAGGTACCGATTATCGATCGACGTCCCACGTCCGTCTCCTTCTGTCCTCGTCGCCACCCCGGGGGATCGGCGCGACTTCGGCTTTTTACATCCGCTTAACGTCCGGATGCTAGGCCGATAAAGCAGATTTATTCAAGGGGTAGACCCAACTGATATGATCCGAGCCGTGAAGCTCTCCTCACCAGGGGTGACAACCACCCAAACCGCCGCCGCCGAGGCTGGGCTGCACGGTCGGGTCCTCGACCATCTGGGCACCGCCATCTGTGGGGGCGGGCTGGCACCGGGCGCCGTCCTCAACATCGACGACCTGGTCGATCGCTACGGTGTCTCCCGGTCCGTGGTCCGCGAGGTGCTACGCGTCCTCGCGTCGATGGGTTTCATCGAGACCCGCCGTCGGGTCGGGGTCATGATCCGCGCCGCCGAACACTGGAACGTCTTCGATCCCCAGGTGATCCGCTGGCGGCTGGCCTCGGTCGGTCGCATCGCCCAGATCCGATCCATCACCGAGCTGCGGACGGCGGTGGAGCCGCACGCCGCCCTGCTCGCCGCGCAGCGGGTCGACCACGACCAGGCCGGCGACCTGGTCGGGCTCGCCGGGAAGCTGTGGGCGGCCGGCAAGGCCGGCGACGAGGAGCGGTTCCTGCGCCTGGACATCGAGTTCCACCAGCGGGTGCTTGCCGCGTCGGGCAACGAGATGTTCGTCAAGCTGCAGAACCTGGTCGCCGAGGTCCTCATCGGCCGCCACCACTACCACCTCATGCCGCACTACCCCAGTGAGCAGGCGCTGCAACTGCACGCCGACGTGGCCCAGTCCATCCAGCGCGGCGACGGCGACAGCGCCCGACGGGCCATGGTGCTCATCATGGAGCACGCGTTCGACGAGATGTCGTCCATCTGGCAGCAGGAGCACCTCACCGAGGCGCATCCCGCCTGACCCCGCCGCTGGTCCGTCCGTACCCGGAACGGGCGAGGTGGTCGGCGCCGCTGACGCGGATCCGACCACCTCGGAGGTCGCTTCGGTCGAGGGGCCTCAGCCGAGACGCTCGACCACCGCCCGGCGGATCACGAATCGGCCCGCCTCCCGGACCTGCTCGAACGCCGCGTCGTTGAGCAGGACGCAGCTACCCGACGTGCTGGTCACGGTGACGGTGATGCTCTTGTCGTTGTCCAGGTTGGTGACCTTGAGGGTCGTTCCCACCGGAAAGGTGCCGCTGGAGGCGGCCGGTCCGGCGGCCTCGTTGAACACCGTGACAGTCGATCCCTTGCAGACCACCTCACCGGCCCCGGTCCCGTCCTGACCGGATCCGCCCGGGGCGGCCTGGGCGGGAGGCTGCTGGGCGGGGGCCGTCGCCGGTGGGGCCGCCGGGGCGTCGACCCGGACGTCGGCGGTGCACCCGGCCGTGGCCCGACGTTGCTGGATCAGGTCCACCACTGCCTGCCGGTTGGCGATCCGGTCGTTGGAGAGCGCGTCCGGGTTGGCGCGCTGGTCGGCGATGAAGGTCAGGTTGTTGCGCAGGGCGGTGTCCAGTCCGTCGCAGTTCTCACCGGCGTTGCCCAGCCCGGTGCCGACGGCCAGCCCGCCGCCGAGCAGGGCCGCTGCGGCCACACCCAGGATGACCTTGCGCCTGCGACCGGCCGTCGCGCCTCGCCTGTTCATACACCGCTCCCTTGGTCGTCGTTGCCGCGGATGAGTACGGCGTCCACGGTCGACCGGATCGGATCGGTTTCCTAATTTCTCCTTAAGTCCCGGGGTGCACCGTGGACGTCGTCGACCCCGGACACGGCGGGTGTCTCCACGGTGGCGGTCGGTCGCGCCGACGCTCGGACCGCCCGGGCCGGGTCGGACCAGGTCGGACCGGGCCGGGTTGCGTGGTTTGATGGGGGAATGAGTTTCGTGGTGACCGAGGTGCCCGAGCGGGAGCGGTTCGAGGCCCGGACCGAGGCGGGGGAGACGGCCGGCATCGTCACCTACCAGCTCACCGGCGCGATCATCGCCTACACCCACACCAAGGTCACCCCGGAGTTCGAGGGTCAGGGGGTGGGGTCGGCGCTGGCCCGCGCGGTGATGGACGACGCGAGGGCCAGGCGGCGGACGGTGGTGCCGATCTGCCCCTTCCTCAGCGGTTGGCTCGACCGGCACCCGGAGTACGACGACCTGGTCGTCCGCTCGACCCGCAAGGTCAAATAGCCGGCGGTCCGCCCACGCGGCCTGCCGGCGTCGAGTCCGGGTGGCCCGGACCGACCGCGGCGGGGTGGTCCGGACCGACCGCGTCGGCGTGGCCCGGACCGACCGCGTCGGCGTGGTCCGCGACGCGCCCCTAGAAGCCGCCGAAGGCGACGAGGAAGGCCAGGCCCAGGCCGCCGAGCACGATCAGGTAACCGGCACCGACGAGCAGGCCCCGCCACCGTCGCAGGAACGGCAGGAACCCGGCCAGGGCCACCACGGGGCCGAGCACCGCTCCGCCGAAGGGGGCCACGAGCAGCACCACCTGCCCCGCGACGTTGCAGGCCAGCAGGTGGTCGGTGTCGTTGATCCCGCAGTTGGCGATGGCCATCGGCAGGAACATCGCCACCCCCGCCACCGCCACGGCCAGCAGGATCAGCACCACGACAGCCACCACGGCCCCGATCGTGGCGGCCGTACCGGCTCGGCGGGTCGGTGTCGCCACTGTCGGCGCGCCCTGTGGGGCACCCGCAATCACCACGATCGTTCCTCCTGGTCGCCGTCGCGCCCCCGGTCACGTCCGGCCCGGCGGCCGGTGTCGACACCGGACGGGCCGCGCCACGGCGGGAGCGGTACGGGGATCGAGCCTAGTGGGCGCCGTCGGGCCCGGAGAGGGCCGAGCAGTTCGATCATGGCGACACTCGGCGGTGGATACCGGACGGTCGCCGGAGGCGTCGTATGACCAGACCAGGATGTTGATGGAGATCGGTCGATATTTCTAGGCTCCGGCCATCAACGGCGCTCTCGTGAGGTGCGCCGCCGAGGCTTGGGAGGCCCAGTGACCCGTTGGCGCAGACTCATCGGCCGGACGGCCGCCGCGTTGGTCGCGGTGACCGTAGGATCCTTCGTCGTCGCAGCTCCGGCCGCCGCCGGTCCCACCGACGACGTCACCCCCTTCGTCGTCGGCGGCACCCCGGCCGCTCAGGGCGAGTTCCCCTTCATGGTCCGGCTCTCGATGGGCTGCGGCGGATCGCTCTACAGTGCCCGACTGGTCCTCACCGCCGCCCACTGCGTCGGTGCCACCGGCGCCAACACCGGCATCACCGCGACCCTCGGCGTGGTCGACCTCCAGTCCGGCAGCCGGATCCAGGTCCGCTCCAACTACGTCTACCGGGCCCCCGGCTACAACGGCAGCGGCAAGGACTGGGCGCTGATCCGGCTCGCCACGCCGGTCACCTCCCTGGCCACCCTTCCCATCGCCACCACCACCGCCTACGACAGCGGAACGTTCACGGTGGCCGGTTGGGGTGCCACCCGGGAGCGGGGTGCCCAGCAGCGTTACCTGCTCAAGGCGACCGTCCCGTTCGTCACCGACGCCAGCTGTCGCACCTCGTACGGCAACGAGTTCATCCCGGCCGAGGAGATCTGCGCCGGTTACCCGGCCGGTGGGACCGACACCTGCCAGGGCGACTCCGGTGGCCCCATGTTCCGTCGGGACGCCGCGAACGGGTGGATCCAGGTCGGCATCGTCAGCTGGGGTCGGGGCTGCGCCCGGGCCAACTACCCGGGCGTCTACACGCAGGTGAGCGCCTTCGCCCCGGCGATCGCCTCGGCCGCCGCGAGCCTGGGCGGCTGACCCGGCCGACGGGCAGGGGCCGGAGGCCGGAAACCCGATCTCCGGTCCCTGTCGTGTCGGCGACCCCTGGTGCGTCAGGGGCCGCAGTAGAGCAGGCGGTTCGGGGTGCCGGAGACCACGCCGGTGACGATCCCGGTGGTCGACCGTCCGACCAGGTGGGCGGCGACCTGGGCCGGGGTCCAGAGCGGGTTGCCGGACAGGGCCAGTGCGGCACAACCGGTCACGTGCGCCGAGGCGGTCGACCCGCCGCTGAGGGCGGCGGTGGCGGTGTCCCCGGTGTGCCAGGTCGAGGTGATGTTCGCCCCCGGGGCGTACAGGTCGATGCAGCTGCCGTGGTTGCCGCTGGGCAGCCGGGCGTCGGTGGCCGAGGTGCCCACGACCGTCAACGCGGCCGGAACCCGCCCCGGTGACGAGTTGCACGCGTTGGTGTTGGAGCTGCCGCCGGTGGTGACGTACGTGATCCCCCGGTTGGTCGAGGCGGTCACCGCCGCGTCCAGCGCCGAGTTGGCCGGGCCGCCGATCGCCAACTGCACCACTGCGGGGCGGGCCGCGTTCGCGGTGATCCAGTCGATGCCGGCGATCACCGTCGCCACTGTCCCGGAGCCGGTGCAGTTGAGCACCCGTACCGGGTGGAGCTGCACCTGCTTGGCCACCCCGTGTCGGGTGCCGCCGACGGTGCCGGCCAGGTGGGTGCCGTGGCCGTTGCAGTCGTCGGCGGGCAGTGCGGAGTCGACCAGGTCGATCCCGCCGGTGACCCGCCCCGCGAGGTCGGTGTGGGTGGCCCGGATCCCGGTGTCGACGACGTACACGTGCACGTTGGGTGCGGTGTTCGGGTACGCGTACCGGCCGTCGAGCGGAAGGTTGCGCTGGTCGATGCGGTCCAGCCCCCACGACGGCGGGTTGAGCTGCACCCCTGCGGCGGCCAGCGACACCGTCCGGTTCTGCTCCACCGTCGACACCGCCGGGTCGGCGGCGAGGCGGCGGGCGGCCCGCTCCGGCAGGCGCACCTCGAATCCGGTGCCGACGGTGCCCCAGACCGGGCCGACGGTCGCGCCGAAGCGGTCCCGCACCCGATCGGCGAACCGGGTGACCTCGGCGGCGGCGGTGCGGCCGGGGTCGACGCCTGCCGGAGCCTCCCGCAGGGTCACCAGATAGCTGCCGGGTACGGCGTCCACGGCGTCGGCGTACCGGACGACCCCTTCGGCGGGCCGGGCGGCGCCGGCCGGGGCGCCGGCGGCGACGGCGACGCTCAACGCGCCGGCCAGAGCGGCCACGATCTGTCGACATCGGACACGGGGACTGGTCATCTCTGCTCCTCGCCGGGGCGGGCCGGGCGCAGGGCACCGGCAGCCCTCATGATTGGCCGGACGGTGGGACCGCCACCGAGTGTAGTGAAGTCTGTGAATGTGTGGTAGTTGTCGCCGTTCGGGGTCGCCGGAGCGAATCCGATGGCAGGCGTCGATGTCGGCTTCGGTCGGATACCGGACTTGACACGCCAAAACGGGTGGTCTCTGTGCGACCCTGATCTCGATCGCCGGCCAGAGCACGTCCGTCGACGGGTGGCTCGCCGCCGCCCCGGTGACGGCCTGCGGGGGCGAACGGGGGTGCAACGACTGTGCGGACACCGACCACTACCGACGGCGGCCGGTCCACGGCGGCCCTGACCGGCACCGGAGCCCGGTCCGACCACGCCGGAACCAGGGCCCGACACGGACCGGCACGGGGCGGCACGCCGGTGCGGATCGTCGTCAACGGTGCCGTCCTCGTCGTGCTGCTCGTCGCCACCGCGGTGGTCGCGTTGCGGGCCGACACCCCGGCGACCACGCTCGGGGAACGCTCCGCCTCGGCGGCGGCCCGCACCAGCACCAGCGCCCGACAGATCTACGTCGGGCTCGCCGACCCCGACGTCGCCGCCAGCGCCGTGTTCCTGCTACCCCCCGGCGACCAGCGGTCCGCCGCGTTGAAGGCCGGCTACCGGAGCCGGGTGCACGGGGTGGAACACGCGCTGAACGCCTCGATGGGGGCGGCGGTCGACGACCCGGACCGGCTGGCTCGACTGGCCACGATCGCGGCCCGGTTCCAGGTGTACCAACGGGTCGTCGCCGACGCCCTGGCCGTCGCCGAGGGGGGCGGCGACCCGGCCGTACGGGGGGTGCTCGCCGCCGCGTACGCCCGGGAGGCCTCCCACTACCTGGCCAGCCGGTTGCTCACCCAGGCGCAGGAGTTGTGGGACTACGACACCCGGCTGTTGCGGCAGGCCCGCGCCGACGCCGGATGGTGGGCGCTGGCGTCGATCGTGACGCCGCTGGCCGCGCTCGCGGTCGCGGTAGCGGTGCAGTGGTGGCTGTGGCGGCGTACCCGTCGCCGGTTCAACGCCGGTCTGCTGGTGGCCTCGGCGGGCATCGTGGCCGTGCTCGGCCTGGCCGTGGCCGCGTGGTGGCACTGGCCGAGCGCCACCGCCCGGTTCCCGGCGCTGGAGGAGGCGGTCGCTGCGCAGAGCGACACCCAGCAGCGACTCGGTCGGCTGCTCGCCGGACGCGCCGACGTCTACCTTGCGCTCGGGGCCAGCGTGGACCCGGCGGGACACCGGGCGGACTTCGCCGAACGAGGGCTCTGCGAGGGCGGCCCGGGGACCCGGTTCGACTGCGGCACCCTCGACGCGGTGTGGACGGCCCGGCAGAGCCAGGAGCGTGACGCCTTCGGACGGGCGGTGGACACCGTGTTGGACGAGGGACCGGCGGGCGCCTCCTTCACCGCGGCGGCCACCGCGCTCACCGGTGCCCTCGACGAGGGGGACCGGGCGGTGACGGCGGCGGTCGCCCGGTTGCCCGACGCCCCGCGACCACTGGGCGGGACCGCCGCGTGGCTGGTGCTGCTCGCCGGTGCCGGTGTCGTCGTCGGCCTGCGACAGCGACTGGTGGAGTACCGGTGAACCGCAGCGGGGCACGGCGCAGCAGGCGTCGGGTGTCCGGGGCGGGCCTGATCGCCGTCCTGCTCCTCGGGCTGCCGGCCTGCGCCGCCGAGGCCGTACCCACCGCCGCGCCGTCCGCCGCCCCCGACGGGGTCCGGGAGGTCGCCGCGACCGGGGCACCCGCCAACGACATCTGCACGGTCCGGCGCAGCTTCGCCCCGAGCGACCGGCGACCGGTGATCAGCCGGGGTCGGTTGGTCGTCGGTGTCGACCCCTCCGACGCCACGATGAGCCACTGGGACGCCCAGCGTCAGACCTTCCAGGGCTTCAACATCGACCTGGTACGGGCCGTGGCCGCCGCGTTGTGGCCGGGGGAGCGGGACCCCGCCGACCGGATCAGTTTCACGGTGGTGCCGCCGGGCCAGGGCGGGTTCGAGATGCTCACCTCCGGCCAGATCGACATGATCGCCACCTCGCTGACAGCGACCTGTGCCCGCGCCCGCCAGGTGGTCTTCTCCGCCGACTACCTCGACTCCGGGCAGACGGCCCTGGTACGCAGGGTCGACGGCCGACCGCAGTACCCGGGGATGGAGCACCTGGGAGGTCGTCGGGTCTGTGCGGCGGCCCGGACGACCTCGCTGGCCGCGGTGACCGGTTACCGGACCGCCCAGGGCCGAGCCCTGGTGCCGGTGCAGGCCGCCCACGCGATCGACTGTCTGGTCATGCTGCGGCAGGGGCAGGTCGACGCGGTCAGCACCGACGAGAACATCCTGCTCGGCTTCACCCGGATGGCCCCCGACACGGTGCTGGTGACCGAGCCGCCGCCGGACAACGCCCGGTTCTGCTCCTACCACCGCGAGGACCGTCCGTGCACGTGGTTCACCGACGAGCCGCACTCGTTCGCCTTCGCCCCCGGCAACGAGGACCTGGTCCGGTTCGTCAACCACGTCCTGTCCTCGCCCGCAGGGGCGACGGTGTGGCAGGAGGCGCACGACAGGTGGCTCGACGACCATCCGGACCGGGGCAAGCCCACTCCCGGTGAGCCGGTCTCGTCGTGGCCGCCCGACTGAGGGGGCCGGGCGTGGGCTCTGACGGCGTACGCCTCGACGCGGTCCGGGCGGCGTACGCGTGGGTCACCGAGTGGCTGCTCGACATGCAGGCGCTCGTCGGCCGGGAACTGCGGCACCCGCTGACCGGTGCCACCGCCGAGACCGCTCGGGAGGCCGAGGAGGAGCTGCACCGGCTGGGGTGCCTGTCGTTGGCCCTGGACCCGTTCGACGACGATCCCGGCCCGGACGACGCCCGACTGGCCGGGCTGCTCACCGACCCGATCGAGGTCACGTTCACCTCCGCCACCGGGGAACCGGTCCACGTGCAGCGGCTCGCCCTCGACGAGGCCGTCGAGGCCGCCCGACGACACCGGGCAGCGATCTGCCAGCTGGTGGACGCGTACCGGGCGGCGGTGCGGTTCGTCGAGGCGGACCTCGACCGGCTCCGCCGGGCCTCGGCCGATCCGGGGCGGCCGGGTGCCGTACCCGCCGATCGGTTGGCCGCCCTGACCCGGGAGGCGGCCACGGACCCGGTGGGGTGTGGCCGCCCGGGCCCGTGGCGGGAGGCCCTGGCGGCACTGGAACGTGACCTGACGCCGCGCTCCGGCCCGGATCCGGATCAGGCGGCGGCCACCGGAAGGCTGCGTTCGTCGGTGCAGCGACTCCGCGAACTGGCCGCCGAGGCGGTCGCCGAGGGGCTGGGCGGCCCCGACCCCCTGGGCGGGCCGGGCGGCACCGAGGCCGCGCCGAACGACGTCGACGACCTGCTCGCCCGCGCCGCCGTGGCCCCGGTCGGGGGCGGACCCGACACCGACCTGGTCGACGACCTGCACCGGGCCGCCGACGAGGTGGACGCCGTCCGCCGCCGGTTGCGGGGTCGGTGTCACCGGGAGCTGCGGGGGCGGTTGGAGGCGTACCGGCAGCGGGCCGCCGACGAGGGCTTGGCCGAGCACCCGGACCTGGAGAACAGCTACCGGCAGGCGCGTGCGGGCCTGCGCCCCGACGGTTTCACGGTGACCGCCGCGAGCCGGGCGGTCCGGGCCTACCAGCAGGCAGTGAACGAGGTGAACCGATGACGGCACAGCTACGCGCCTGCGCGGAACGCAACTGCCCCGGGGCGGTGGACCGGGACGGCGTCTGCCGTCTCTGGGGCGAACCCTGCACCGGGGAACCGGCCGCCTCCCCGTCGGTTCCCGCAGCGGCGGACCCGCCGCAGTGGGCCCGGCCGGAGCAGTCCGTCCGGGTCGGATCCGCGCCGACCGGCGGCCGGTCGCTCCCGGTGCCGCTGCGGGACCCGTTCCCCCGACACCGACCGTGGGAGGAGCCGGTGGTGGTTCCCCCCGCCCCGGCCCGCGACCCGCTGTCGGCGGTGCAGTCCCGGCCGGTGGTTCCCGAGCACGCCCGGTACTGCCCGCAGACCACCTGTCAGCGCAAGGTGTCCCGGGTCGAGGCGCACTGCCCGCACTGCGGCACCCGCTACTCCTTCACCCCACCGCTGCACAAGGGTGACGTGCGTGCCGGTCGGTACCGGATCGAGGGGTGCCTGGGCCACGGCGGGGTCGGGTGGGTCTTCCTCGCCCGCGACGAGGACATGGACGGCAGCTGGCGGGTCCTCAAGGGACAACGCAATCCCGCCGACCGGGAGGCCGCCGCCGCGTTCGCCGCGGAGCGGCAGGCGCTGATCGCGCTCAGCCACCCGCGCATCGTCACCATCACCCACGCCCTGCGTCCGGACGACACCGGCGTCGGCTACCTGGTGATGGAGTACGTCAACGGCGGCACCCTGGAGGACGCCCGACACGGACTCGGTCCCGACGGCGGGCCGGCCGCCGTCGACGTCGCGCAGGCCCTCGGGTACGGCGACCAGATCCTCGACGCCTTCGAGTACCTGCACGACCAGGGGTGGCTCTACTGCGACCTGAAGCCCGAGAACGTCATGCTGGTCGGCGGGTACGCCTCGGACAGCCCGGTGAAGCTCGTCGACTTCGGTGCGGCCCGGCGGATCGACAACACCGTCAGCCCGCCCTGGGGGACCGCCGGGTTCGAGGCCCCCGAGGTCCAGCGGCTCGGACCGGCCGGCCCGAGCGTCCGCTCGGACGTCTACACGGTGGGTCGGACCCTCGCGGCGTTGACCCTGGTGGTCCACTCCGCCGACGTCCGTCCCCTCCCCGAGGGGCAGGACCTGCTACGGCTGTCCCTGCCCGCCCGGCTGGACCCGTTCGCCCGGCTGCTGGCCCGGGCCACCGCCGCCGACCCGCAGGAACGGTTCGGGTCCGCCGCCGAGATGCGCGAACAGGCCCGGGGGGTACGCCGTCAGGTCCGCTCGGCCGCCGACGGTCTGTCCCGACCCGGCCGGTCCCGGCTGTTCAGCCCGGCGGCCTGCGCCTTCGCCCTGCACACCGAGGCCACAAGCGACCCCGTCGAGGTGGCCCTCGGTCTGCCCACGCCGCTGGTCGACGGCGACGACCCGGCGGCCGGTTTCCTCGCCTCACTGGGCCCCGCCGAACCGGCCGAACTGATCAGGCTGCTGGAGGCCGCCCCGGAGCACACCGCCCAGGTCACCTACCGGACGGTTCGGGCGTACCTGGCCGCCGGTCGGGACACCGAGGCCGGTGCCCTGCTCGCCGGGATCCCGGACGGGCTGCGGGACTGGTCCCTGTGGTGGCACCGGGGCCTGGTCGCGTTGGTGCAGGGCGACACCGCCGCCGCCCGGGAGTGGTTCGGGCGGGTCTACGGATGGCTGCCCGGTGAGGTCTCCGCCCGGGTGGGATACGCGGTCGCGGTGGAGGCCGACGGTGACCACGCCGGTGCCGCCCACCACTACCGGGGGGTGTGGCAGACCGACCAGGGGGTCGTCGCGGCGGCCTTCGGGCTGGCCCGGTGCCTGCGGGTGGCCGAGGATCCGCGCAGCGCCGCCGCCGCCCTGCTGACCATGCCGGAGTCGGCCCGCGCCTCGGCGGCGGCGGTGACCTGCGCGGCCCGGATGCTGCTGGAGGC
>NZ_JBEPEQ010000139.1:0-12505 GCF_040300925.1 Micromonospora sp. NPDC000207 | reverse complement strand
GGCGGCGGTGCGGGGGCGGATCCGGCGGTCGAGGCGAAGGGCGACAGGGTCGCGGACCCGGGGGCCGGGGCGAGGGGCGGCGGCGCGGGGGTCGGACCCCCGCCGGTGGCCGGGGGCGGACCGGCAGGGCGGGCCACCACGATCGAGGGCAGGGTCATGGTCGGGGCCAGCATCGTGGCGGCCTGCGGGTCGGAGGGCAGGAGCTGGTCGCGCAGGGTGGCCGCCACCTGTGCGGCGGTCGGCCGCCGCTGGGGGTCGCGGTCGAGGCAGCGCAGGCAGATCCGGGTCACCTCGACCGGCAGCCCCGGCACGTCGAGGGTCTGCGGAGGCGCTGTGTGCGCCAGGGCCGTGCTCAGCTCCTCCCAGGTGTCCGCCGGGTACGGCACCTGGCCGGTGAGCGTCTCGTACAGCAGGACACCCAGGGAGTAGATGTCGGTGGCGGGTTGGGCCTGGGCCCCGTCGAGACGCTCCGGTGCCACGTACGCGGGGGTGCCGAAGGTCCCGCCGTCCTCGTCCTCGTCCGGGGCACCGATCCGGGTGGCGATGCCGAAGTCCAGCACCTTCGCCCCGACCCGGGTCATCATCACGTTCGCCGGGGTGATGTCCCGGTGCACGATGTGCAGCCGGTGGGCGGCGGCCAACGCGTCGGCGATCTGCGCCCCGATCTCCACCGCCTCCGGCCAGGGCAGGGGACCCTCGATCAGCCGGTCCTCAAGCTCCTCCCCGGTCAGCAGCTCCATCACCACGAACGAGGTGATGGAGCCGTCCGGGGCCAGCGTCTCCCCGTAGTCGTGGACCGAGGTGACGTGCGGGTGGACCAGCCGGGCGGCGGCCCGGGCCTCCGCCCGGACCATGTCCCGGAACCGGGCGTCGGCGGCGAGGGACGGCGCGAGCACCTTCAGCGCGACGACCCGGTCGAGGACCTCGTCCCGGGCGCGCCAGATCACCGACATGCCGCCGGACCCGATCTGGTCGACGAGCCGGTACCTGCGGGCCAGCAACCTGCCGGCTTGCAGCGTTGCCATCAGTGATCGCACCTGCCTGGGGGTGGGGGCGGTATCAGGTTGCGCGAATGCGTCTGGACTGTCAACGGGCGGATCGTCCCATGATCACCACCGAGGGGTCGAACCGGCCGTCCGTCCCGGTGACGACGCAGCTCGTGGCCGAGGTCCGGTTCGCGGTGCCGGCGGCGACCCTGGGCGGGACGGCACCTTTCCCCGCCGTGCCAGGATGAACGTCATGGGTCAAGGTCCGGTGGCGTTCGTGCTCGGCGGCGGGGGAGTGCTCGGCGCGGTCGAGGTCGGCATGCTGCGCGCGCTGTTCCGCGCCGGGATCCGACCCGACCTGGTGGTCGGCACCTCCATCGGCGCGGTCAACGGCGCCCTGGTCGCCGCCGATCCGACCGAGGCGGTCACCGACCGGCTCGTCCGGCTCTGGGCCTCCCCCGAGGCGAGCGAGGTGTACGGCGACTCGGTGGCCCGGCAACTACGACGGTTCGCCGCGCGTACCCATCTGCACTCGCCCCGCCCCCTGCGCCGACTGCTGGAGTCCGAACTCGGCGAACAGGCCACCTTCGCCGACCTCCGGGTGCCCTTCATGTGCTGCGCTGCCAACATCGAACGCGCTGCCGAGCACTGGTTCGACAGTGGTCCGCTGGTGCCCGCCGTGCTCGCCAGCGCCTCGGTGCCGGGGCTCCTGCCGCCGACCGAGATCGACGGTCAGCACTACGTCGACGGTGGGATCGTCAACTCCATCCCCATCGGCGCGGCTGTCACCGCCGGGGCCGAGAAGATCTTCGTACTCCAGGTGGGTCGGATCGAACGGGCGCTGACGCCGCCCCGACGGCCCTGGGAGGTGGCCCAGGTGGCGTTCGAGATCGCCCGTCGGCACCGGTTCGCCAGGGACCTGGCGGCCCTGCCCGACGGGGTCCAGGTGCACGTCCTGCCCACCGGCGGGCTGGAGCCCCGGGACGACACCCCGTGGGCGTACCGGGACATGGCGGCGGTCGGGCGTCGGATCAGCCGCGCGTACACCGCCTCCCGGCGCTACCTGGCGGACCTGGAGCGTTGATGCCGTTGCCTCCACGGTGGGTCCGCCGGTCGGTGTTGGCCCCGGGTGTGGTCCTGTTGGCCTTCCTGCTGGTGACCACCCTGCCGGCCTGGGCCTTCCTCGCCGCGGCGGCCTCCCCGCTGCTGCCCGGTCGGCTCCGCCCGCTGCGGCTGCTCTGGATGGGCACCGTCTACCTGATCTGGGACGCCGCCGCGCTGCTGGCCCTCTTCGGGCTCTGGGTCGGCTCCGGGTTCGGATGGCGTACCCGGTCACCGGCCTTCCAACGGGCGCACTACGTCCTCGCCGGTGCGTTCCTGCGGATGCTGTTCTGGCAGGTCCGGTGGACGCTGCGGCTGAGGATCGACGTGGTGGGCACCGACCCGGACACCGCCCTGCCCGGTCGGCCAGAGCTGGTGCTGTGCCGCCACGCCGGACCGGGCGACTCGTTCATCCTGATCCACGCCCTGGTCAACTGGTTCTCCCGGGAGCCCCGGATCGTCCTCAAGGCGGCCCTGCAGTGGGACCCGGCGATCGACGTGCTGCTCAACCGGCTGCCGACCCGGTTCATCGCCCCCGCCCCCGACACCCGTGGATCGGTGATCGAGCAGATCGGGAACCTCGCTGTCGGACTCGACGACGACGACGCGTTCGTGATCTTCCCCGAGGGCGGGAACTTCACCCCCCGCCGTCGGCTCAAGGCGATCGCCCGACTGCGCTCCCGTGGCCTGGAACGGATGGCGCTACGGGCCGAGCGGATGCAGCACGTCCTCGCCCCGCAGCCCGGCGGCCTCCTCGCCGCGCTGGACGCCGCCCCCGACGCCGGGGTGATCTTCGTGGCCCACACCGGGCTGGACCAGATGCTCACGGTGGCCGACGTCTGGCGGGAACTGCCGATGGACAAGCGGATCGTGATGCGCTTCTGGTCGGTGCCACCGGAGGAGATCCCGACCGGCCGCCAAGAGCGCATCGACTGGTTGTACGACTGGTGGAAGAAGATCGACGACTGGATCGCGGCCAACCGGGACGACGCCGCGTAGGGTCGTCCCGTGGAGCAGATCTGCGTGGTGACGACGGTGGTGGACGTGCGGTCGGTGGCCGACGTACTGGCCGCAGCGGCGGTCGCCGGTCGACTGGCTGCCTGTGCCCAGGTCGGCGGTCAGATCGACAGCACCTACCGGTGGCAGTCCGCAGTGGAGACCACCACCGAGTGGTCGGTGCAGTTCAAGACCGCCCCGGACCGGGTGGAGGCGCTGCTCACCCAGATCCGGGCGAACCATCCGTACGAGGTGCCCGAGATCCTGGTCACCACTGTGCAGAGCGGCAACCCGGCGTACACGGCCTGGGTGGTCGAGCACACCCGCCCCTGAGTACGGGCACTCTTCCCAGGCCAGGGGTCAGGCCGTGAGGATGGCCCGGTGGAGCCCAGCACCTACCCCTGTCCCGCCTGCGGCGCGCCGGCCGACCTGCACGTCGGCTGCTCCGGCTGTCGGCGGCCCCCGTACCCGCCCGCCGCCGAGGTGATCCGGCTGGACCGGGAGATCGTCACGCTCGGCCGTGAGGTGGAGCGGGTGCACCGGACGTACCAGGACCTCGCCGGTCGACTCGCCGCCACCCGGGACAGCCGGGCGAGGTGGGCCGCCCGGGTCCGGGCCGAGGTCCCCGCTCCCACCGGACCGCACCCCGTGCCCGCACCGCACCACCCCGTGTCCGCACCGCACCACCCGGTGCCCGGACCGCGTCATCCGGTGCCGGGGTCGGCCGTACCACCCCTGCCGACCGGCCGACCTGTCCCCGCCGGAGCGGGTCGGCCCGTCACTGCCGGTCCGCCGGGGGCGGTGGCGCACCCCGTACCGGTGGGTCAGCCCGTCCGACCGGGTGTCCCGCCGACCGGCTGGCGGCCGCCCGTCGTGGCACCCCCGACCCGACCGGCCGGGGAGGAGACCTCCGACCGGGCGGTACGGGCCCTGCTGTTCGCTCTCGGTGGTCTGCTGCTGGGCACCGCCGCTGTGGTCTTCACCGCCGTGGCCTGGGCCACCGTCGGGGTCGCCGGACGGGCCCTGATCCTCGCCGCGGTCACCGTCGTCGTGCTGGCGCTGCCCCTGGTGGCGGCCCGGCGGGGCCTGCGGGGTACGGCCGAGACCCTGGCCGCTGTGGGTCTGCTGCTGGTGCTCCTCGACGGGTACGCGATCTGGATGGTGGACCTGTTCGGCGTCTCGTCGTGGCCCGGGACGCGCTACGCCGCCCTCGTCGGCGGGATCTGCGCGGCGCTCGCCGCCGGGTACGGGCGACTCAGCCGACTCACCGGACCGTGGCTCTGGGCGTGGCTGACAGTGCAGCCCGTACTGCCGCTGCTGGCCGTCGAGGCGGACCTCTCGGCCACCGGCTGGACCCTGGTCCTCATCGGGGTCGCCCTGATCAACCTGGCCGTCCTCGGAGTCCTGCACCATGGTCGGGCGACCGCCCCGGCGGGCGGTGTCCGGCTCGTCGGACAGATCTGCGCCTGGATCGGGCACGCGATGGCGGTGCTCGTCGCGGCCGGGTTCGCCCTGGTCCCCTTCGTCAAGGGGGAGGCCTTCGGGGTGCCGGTCCTGGCCGGCCTTCCGCTGCTGCTGGCGGTGACAGTGCTCTTCGGTACGGCCCGGACCCTCGGCAGCCGGGGGCTCGCCGTGACCGCCGCCGCGATGGCGGTCCCGGTGCTCGTCGCCGCGATCGTGCGGGCCTTCGGGCAGCAGTGGCCGACGCTGACGCTGCTGGCCGTCGGGGTCCTCGCGGTCGTCACCGCCGGGGTGGTCCGACTCCTGCCGCAACGGTGGCGGACCGGGCCCTGGACCGGGGCGCTCGTGGTGGCCGTCGGTAGCGCCCTGCCAGCCGTCGTCCTCACCATGGTCTTCGCCTCCATGACTGTGAGCCGTTCCCTGCCGGCCTGGCGGGGAGCCGACCCCGGTCCCCTGCTGACCTGGGGGTGGCAGCTCCCGGTGCTGGTCCTGCTCGCCGCTGCGGCGGTGACCCTGGTCGTCCCCCGCACCGGCTGGTGGGTGAGCGTGGTCCCGGCGGTGACCCTGGGGCTCCTCGCCGCGCCGGCGGCCTGGCGGGCGTCCTGGCCCGCTGTGGTGGCGCTCGGCCTCCTCGGCGGTGTCGCCCTGCTCGTCGCCGCAGTGGTCCGACCCGGTACGCGGCACCGGATGGTGCTCCCCCCGGCGGTGGGCGGGACCATCCTGGTCGGACACGCGCTCCTCGTCGCGTTCGCCCGGCCACTGGGCATGATCGTGGCGTTGACTGTGACCGCGTCGACAGCCCTGGTGGTGGCGGTCCTCGGTCGCCGGGGGTCCACGGTTCAGCGGATCGTCGGCGGGGTGGGCCTGGGCGTGGCAGTCCCCACGGTCGCGTTCACCGCGCCGTTGCTCGCCCTCGTCGCCGGGGCACCCTCCTGGTGGCAGGCCCGCGCCCTGCTCGCCGCCGCGGCCCTGACGGTCCTTCTCCCGTACGCCGTCCGCCGCTGGTGGCCGGAGTCCACCCGGTACGCCGAAGCCGGGTACGCGGTGGTGGTCGGGTCGGCCGGTCTCGCGGCGGTCATGACGACCAGCGACGAACCGGTGCCGCTCTACGCCGCACTCGGTGTCCTGCTGGTGCTGGTGGCCGCCCCGGACCGGCGACCCGGGGTCGCGCTCTGGATCCCGGGCGGGCTGCTCCTGACGGTGGCGGTCCTCGCCGCTCTGCCCGCCACCCTGACCGCGCTGCTCGCCCCGTACCGGCCGATCCCCGGGATCTGGTCCGGCGTCCCGACGCAGACGGTCTCCGGATCGCCGGGGACGGGGGTCGCCCTGCTGGTGTTGGCGCTCGCCGCCGCCCTGGTCACCCGGGGTGCCCGGACCCGGGCGGCGACTGCCGCTCCGTTCCTGGTGGCAGCCGTACCGGTGCTGCTGGTCGCGGTCGGCGCGCCCTGGCCTGTGGTGCCGGCGGTCCTGCTGCTCGTCGGTACGGCGGCGCTGCTGGTGTCGACTGTCGGTAGGCCGTACCCGGTGGTGGTGGGTGTCGCGTTGCCGACCGGGGTGGTGACCCTGGGGGCCGGGGTGGCGGGGCTGCTCGCCACCCGTCTCGGGACCCTCGGTGCGACCGGGACGCTCCTGCTGGCGGCCCTGGCGATCGGGGTGGCCGCCCGGCATCCGGCGATCCGCCTGACCGGCTGGCCGTTGGCTGTCGCCTCGGCGCTCGGGTTCGCGCTGACCGCCTCGTCGGCAGGCGGGCTGCTTCCCCGGACGGCAGCCTTCGCGGTGCTCGCCGTGGCGGTGCTGACCCTCGTCGCCGCCGCGGTGCTGGTCCGTCGGCAGCCGACGTCGAGCCGGGTGTTGGAGATCCTCGCCCAGGTCGTCGCCGGGGTAGCCGTGTTGTTCGCCTTCGGGGCGATCCGGCACGCCGCAGTGGTCTGCGTCCTGTGGGGCACCGCTGTCGCGGTACGTCTGCTGCTGGGCGAGTCCACCGGACGCCGACGGGTGCTGGCCGGTATCGCCTGGACCTCCCAGGTGGTCGGCGCCTGGCTGATGCTGCTCGCCGGTGAGGTGGCGCTGCTGGAGGCGTACACGGTTCCGGCGGCGGTGCTGGCGTTGGTCGCCGGGGCGACGGCCCTGCGGAGACGCCCCGAGTTGACCAGTTGGCTGGCTCTCGGGCCGGGGCTCGCCGCGCTGCTGCTGCCCAGCCTGGTGTCGGTGCTGGCGGCGGCGGACCCGCAGCCCTGGCGGCGGCTGCTGGTCGGGGTGGTCGCCCTCACCGCAGTCCTGGTCGGGGCGGCCCGGCGGTGGCAGGCCCCGGTGGTGCTGGGGACGGTGGGGCTCACCCTGTCGGCCCTGCACGAGACGCTGCGTGGCTGGGATCTGCTGCCCCGCTGGATCTATCTCGGGCTGGGCGGGATCGTGTTGATCTCGGTCGCGGCCACCTACGAGCGGCGGCGTCGGGACCTGGCCCGCCTCCGCTCGGCGGTCGGCCGGATGACCTGAGGAAGGAACGGGGGGTGCCGGTGTGTCGGTGGCGTCGAGCGGTGCCACCGACACACCGGCACGCGGGTCAGGTGGTGGTGGCGCCGAACGACTCCAGGAGGGCCGGCGGAGCGTCCTGGGTCTCGGCGGCCGGCGGCTTCTGCACGTCGACCTCGGTGCCGAAGTCCGAGTAGGTGGTGGTCATCTTGCCCAGCGACTGGTCCAGGACGCTGGTGTCGACAACCAACTCGACGAGGCGGCCCTGGTCGTCGGTCTTGGCGGTGAAGGGCACCGCCTTGCCCTTCTCGCCCATCTGCTCGACGGCCTTGTCACCGGGCTTGGCCTTGGTGTAGTCGATGGTGCCGGAGAAGGAGCGGTCGCCGTCCTTCTCGATGTCGACAACGCCGTTGACGAGCTGTCGGGCACCGCCCGGGTCGCCGTCGGGCATCAGGTTCATCTGGCCGCTCGCGTCGAGCTTGCTGATGTCGAGCCGGAGCCACTTGTCGGACATGCCGGGGACGCCGGTGTACTTCAGGTAGCCGTCGTTGTCGATCGTGATCATGCGGAACGAGCCCTGCCCGCCCAGGTCCATGGTCATGTCGAGCTTCTTGGCCGTGGGGTCCATCACCCCGCCCCCACTGAGGACCGAGGACTTGATCTCGACCCGGACGCTGTCCTCGTTGAGCTTCATTGCCGCCGCGCCCAGCTCCGCACGAGGGTCGGCCGGTGCGGCGCTGGACTCCGCCGCCGCGCCGTCACCGTTGCCGGCCGGGGTGTCCGACGTCCCGTCGGTGCCGCAACCGGTCAGGGCGAGACCGAATGCGGCGACGAGCGCGGCCCCCGTGGTCGCCAGCCGTCGAGTCTTCATGCTGGAGTTACTCCATCTTCTCGGGTGGGCCGGGGTCGCCGTGGCGGCCCCGGCCGGGTCCCGCACAGGCTAGCGACGGGGTGGGACATCCGCCCGGCGGCGAGGTCCGGTACGGCCCGCATGTGGTCTTGCTCCGATCCGCCGGGCATGGTCACCACGACCGCGACCTGCACCGGTAGGGTCACCCCATGGCAGACGCGCTGACCGCCGAGGCGGTGCGGAACGAGCTGGAACGGCTGACCGGCTGGACAGGAACTCCGGCCGGGATCACCCGGACCGTCGAGCTGAGGAACTTCCCGGCCGCCATCGCGGTGGTGGACCGGGTCGCCGTCGTGGCCGAGGAGCTCGACCACCACCCGGACATCGACATCCGGTGGCGGACCGTGACCTTCCGCTGCGTGACCCACACCGTCGACCGAGTCACTCCCCGCGACCTGGAGTTGGCCCGACGGATCGACGAGATCGTCGGAGGTGTTCGGTGAGGTTCGAGATCAGCAAGGTGCTGGACGCGATCGAGGGGCGGGTGTGCGTCGACCCCTCGCTGGCCCGGGCCGTCCTCGACCTGGCAGAGGTGATCAGGTACCAGGACCTCGACGGCGGCCGACCGGCCAACCTGCTCCGGCTCGGCATGATCATCGACGCGCTCTCCCGGCAGCTGGAGGAGGACAGCGTCCCGGTCTACGCGGTGGTGCACCGGGCCGTCCTCTCCGACGCCGACCTCACCTCCAACGAGCGGATGGTGGTCCGCCGGTGGGCCGACGACGGGCTGGTCGAGGTGCTCGACAACCCCGGCGACCGGATGCTGGAGGTGGCCGACCTCCTCGGCCTCCCGGTGCTCACCCGCAACCGCCTCGACGGGCTGCGCGGACGGTTCCCCTGGGTCACCGAGGAGCCCGGCCGCGTCCTGGCCCCGGTTCCCGGCCAGGGCGGCCCGGCCTTCGTCGCCCACGTCGGCAACGCCACCGTCCCGGTGGAGGGACGCCCCTCCCCGGTCGGCGAGCAGCTGCTCGCCCGGCAGTGGCGGTGCCCCGAGCCGGGGTGCGCCCTCTTCGGCGGTGGCGGGGGCGGCGGGGCCTTCGCCGACCTGGCCCGGGTCGACCGCCCGGCGGGCGGCCAGCCGCCACCGGCGCTGCGTAACGGCGTACCGACCTGCCCCCGGCACGGCACCCGACTCAACGACGGCGGGCCCCGTCCGCGTACCCAGGTCCTCGCGGTGAGCGTCGGGGGGCTGATCCGTCGGCGGTTCGTGCTCACCGCCGACGAGCCCGTGCTGATCGGGAGGTCCCCGGACCAGCCCGGCGGGATCACCCTCGGTCAGTGGCTCAACGACGAGGCCCGCCGCTGGATCAGCCGCAGCCACCTCCAGTTCGAGCTGCGGGCCGGCGAGGTGGTGGTGACCGACGTGAGCACGAACGGCTCCGGCATCCGCCCGGGCGGGTCGATGAAGGAGTCCGACAGGCAGCAGCTCCAGCCCGGACAGTCCCGGATCCTCGACGGTGGGGACATGGTCGAGCTCTACCCCGGGGTCCAGGTGGGCCGACCGGGTGAGCTGGCCAGCGGCGCGCCCATCACCCCCGCCTCGGTGATGGCCGAAGCCCCCACCATGGCGATGCGGCTGCCCAACGCCTGACAGTCGTCGGCAGCCGGCGTACCCGTCCGGGGCGCGCCGGCTGCCCTGACCTCGTCGGGTCGCCCGGTACGCCCGACCTCGTTCCGCTCGGGTCTGGGCCGGGACGGCGTGCCGGTCAGGCGGCGGAGAGGACGGCGGCGAGCTGGGCCACCGCGTGGTCGATCTCCGCCTCGGTCACCACCAGGGGCGGAGCCAGCCGGATCGTCGCACCGTGGGTGTCCTTGGCGAGGACACCCCGCTCGGCCAGCCGCTCGCACGCCTGCCGGCCGGTCATCAGCCCGGGTTCGAGGTCCAGCCCCGCCCAGAGTCCCCGGCCCCGGACCGCCACCAGGCCCCTGCCGACGAGCTCGTCCAGGCCCGCGTGCAGTCGGGCACCCAGCTCCGCCGAGCGACGCTGGAACTCACCGGTGGTGAGCAGACGCACCACCTCGGTGGCGACCGCACAGGCCAGCGGGTTCCCGCCGAAGGTGGACCCGTGCTGGCCGGGCTGGAGCACCCCGAGGACGTCGGTGTCCGCCACGACAGCGGAGACCGGGACGATCCCCCCGCCGAGCGCCTTGCCCAGCAGGTACATGTCCGGGACGACCCCCTCGTGGTCGCAGGCGAAGGTCTCCCCGGTCCGGCCCAACCCGGACTGGATCTCGTCGGCCAGCAGGAGCACGTCGCGTTCGGTGCAGACCTGGCGTACGCCGGGGAGGTACCCGGCCGGGGGCACCACCACCCCCTGCTCGCCCTGGATCGGCTCGATCAGGACCGCCACCGTGTTCTCGTTCACGGCGGCTGTCAACGCGTCCAGATCCCCGTACGGGACGACTGTGAAGCCCGGGGTGTACGGCCCGAAGTCGTCCCGGGCGTCGGAGTCGGTGGAGAAGCTGACGATGGTGGTGGTCCGGCCGTGGAAGTTGCCGGCGGCCACCACGATCTCGGCCTGCCCGGCGGGCACCCCCTTGACCCGGTAACCCCACTTGCGGGCCACCTTCACGGCGGTCTCCACCGCCTCGGCACCGGTGTTCATCGGCAGGACGAGATCCTTGCCGCACAGGTCGGCCAGCTCCCGGCAGAAGTCGGCGAACTGGTCGTGGACGAACGCCCGACTGGTCAGTGTCAACCTGTCGAGCTGGGCGTGGGCGGCGGCGATCAGCCGTGGGTGGCGGTGGCCGAAGTTGAGCGCCGAGTACCCGGCCAGGAAGTCCAGGTAGCGGCGGCCGTCCACGTCGGTCAGCCAGGCGCCCTCGGCCTCGGAGATCATCACCGGCAGCGGGTGGTAGTTGTGCGCGGTCCAGCGTTGCGCGTCCCGGACCGCGTCCGGCGTCCGCAGCGTGTCGTCGAGGATCACCTGTCTGCCCTTCCCTGGCGGAGTCGCAACGTGCAGCACTTCGGGCCACCGCCGGCCTTACGCAGCTCGGACAGGTCGACACCGATGGTCAGGTACCCCCGGTCGCGCAGCTGTCCGGTCAGCCCGGTGGCCTGCTCGGGCAGGACCACGTGTCGGCCGTCGCTCACCGCGTTGAGACCGAGGACCTCGGCGTCGGCCGTCGTGGCGTGGACGGCGTCCGGGAAGAGCCGACGCAGTACGGCGCGGCTGCCGGGGGAGAAGGCCTCCGGCAGGTACGCCACGGTCTGCTCGTCGAGGACGGTCAGCGCGGTGTCCAGGTGGTAGAAGCGGGGGTCGACGAGGTGCAGGGTCACCACCGGATAGCCGAAGGTCTCCTGTAGCCGGGCGTGTGCGGCGTGCGAGGTCCGGAACCCGGTCCCGGCGAGCAGGTGGTCGCCGACCAGCAGGACGTCCCCCTCGCCCTCGTTGACGTGCTTCGGGTCGGACACCTCGAAGCCGGACCGTTCCAGCCAGGACCGGTACGCCGGGGCCTCGTCGGCGCGCTGCGGGTCCCGGAACTGCACCGCCATGGCGTGACCGTCGATCACCGTCGCCCCGTTCGCGGCGAAGACCATGTCGGGGAGGCCGGGCAGCGGGTCGATCAACTCCACCTGGTGTCCCAGGTCGAGGTAGGTCCGGCGCAACAGTTCCCACTGGCGTACGGCCAGGGCGGTGTCGACCGGGGCGGTCGGGTCCATCCACGGGTTGATCGCGTAGTCCACGGCGAAGTACGTCGGCCGGCACATCAGGAAACGTTGGCGGAGCCCGTCCATCGTCATGTGTCCTGCTCCCAGCGGGTCGGGCGCGCCCCGGCCTTCAGTGGCCATCGGAGCTGGCGCCTTTCCACGCTATGCCGCACCCGACGACGGGATCCACCGCTGAGAGTTGCGTTCGGCGGCGGAACGTTGCGTCTGGCAGGGAGGCGGCGACGAATCGTTGCAACAGCCGACTTCGGGGCCCCGGACACGACTCGGGGGCGGCGTCCACGCCGCCCCCGAAGGAGTTTGCCCTGCTGGTGAACCACCGGCTGGCTGGGCCTGCCGCCGGTGAACCACCGGCACGGAGGTATGTGCCCGTCAGAACCGGTTCAGAAACTGTGAGTCAAGCCACTCCCGCAGCCGCTGCACCCAGTCACCGTCGGTGTTGGGCCAGACGTACAGGCCGGTCATGGCCAGCACCCCGACCACCACTGCGCCGAGCCCGAAGGCGATGCCCAGCAGCGCGTCCGGCTTGCCGACGACGTGCCGACGGCGGGTGGCGATCAGCCCGAGCACGGAGAGGACCGCGCCGACCGCCCCGACCGCGATGCCGTACCCGGCGAGGGTTCCGGTGAGGACGACGAGCGCCCCCGCCACCCCGAACACCAGACCGGTGGTGGCGAGGAGGCTGGCCCGGGGCTTCGGTCCGGCGGTGACCGGCGGCCGGTCGGTGACCGGGGTGGCGTCGGTGAGGGTGGGGTCGTCGTCGGCGACGGAGGTCGGGATGGACGACCGGTCACCGTCGGCGACGCCCGGCGGCGGCGGTGGCAGTGGGCGGCGGGCGGCGGCCCGGTCACGCCCCGCCGCGGCCCGCCGCGCGCCCGCCGCGACCCCCGCCGGGGGGGGGTGCTCGCC
>NZ_JBEPEQ010000138.1:0-12979 GCF_040300925.1 Micromonospora sp. NPDC000207 | reverse complement strand
GGCCTCGCCGCTGTCGGTGTCGCGGCTGCCCGCGGCGCGGGCGAGGTTGTCGGCGAGCCGACGGAGCACCCGGACCGCGTTCTCGGCGTCCCCGGCGGCGTCGACGGCCGCAGCCCGGAGCGCGGAGTTCTCGACCAGCAGAAGCACGTTCATGGTCAGGGCGTCGCCGAACACCTCGTCGACGACGGACTGTTTCGACCCGTAGGTGATGCTGGTGGCGCGGGTACGGGTCTGGAAGTTCGAGTCGATCACCCCGGTGACGGTCAGCCGGGCCAGCCACTGCACCACCATCGGTGAGAGGCGGTGCGGCGGCTCGGAGCCGGGCGGCGGCGGTGCCGGGAGCAGGGTGTGCAGCCCACGCCAGAGCGCGCGGCTGTGGTCGTGCGGCCGGGGCAGGTAGATCGGGACCCGCTTCTGTTCCCGCTCGCGGGGTCCGCTGCGTCCCCAGACGCTCATGGGTTCCAGCAGGTGCCGGTCCTGCCACTCGAACCGGTCGCCGTTGGAGATCATGGCGCCGGTGATGCCGTCGGCGTCGCCGAAGAGGCGGATGCGTCGGGACTGCCAGGTGTAGAGGCCGAGTACGCCGTACGGGCCCCGGGTGACGGTGGCCTCCTCGGCGGCGGTCTGGGGCTCGCGCTCCCACACCGGCAGGTCCCGCTCGTCGGCGGTCCGCCACCCGGGGGCCACCGGTACCAGGTTGAGCAGCAGGGTCTGCCGCAGGGTCTCGCCCTCCAGGTGGACCCCGCCCAGCCAGCCGAGGGAGCTGGCCCCGATCGGGTAGCCCTTGCCGTTCTTGGCCTGCGGATCCCCGACGGCACCGGTCTTGATGCCGGAGGTGTCGTACGCCTGGCAGTGCACCAGCCAGCGGGCGGCCTCGGCGGGCGTGACCGACTCCATGCCCCGGCCCGCCCGAGTGGTGAGGAAGGGCATGCCGTTGGGGACGTCGGCGATGAGCCGGGCCAGTCCGTAGGTGTTGTCCTTGCCGGCTCGCAGCTCGGCGACCTGGTAGAAGGGCTGCCTCGGGTGCAGCAGGTCGAAGCGGTCGCGGAAGGTGCCCAGGTAGTCGGTGAGGTCGTCGATCGGTAGCCGCCGGTCGTGCCACAGGGCACGCCAGGCTTTCTCACCGGGCGGGCCGTCCGTGGCGCGGTGCAGGACGGCCAGCGCGAGTCTCAGGATCGCGAAAGTCTGCGTGGGCAGTTCACAGGCGATCATCCGGATGTCCTCGGCGTGCTCGAAGAGACCGAGCAGCGACACGTCGCGACATCGACCTTCGCCGTCGAGCACGGGGATCCACGGCTCATCCATAAGGGAAAAATTGGGGCACTGTGGATGGTTTGTCATACTAGCAACCTCCTCTCTGCACCACTCTAACGATGAGCAGTGCGTCGCTGAGTAATATGGTGCTCAGACTTGCGCGCACCCCGTCATCGATATAGCGTTTCGCCATTGCCGCCTCGTAGCGCGACATAGTCCCTCCGCAGGGAGGGGTGATCCTGATGATCAGTGGGTCGCAGTGCCGTTCCCCGCGTAGGCGGGGTTTCCTAGTCGTTTCGGACAAAACGGAGACCCTCTTGAGGCTCGTAGTAAAGATCGAAGGGGCAATCTCGCCCGTGACCCTTGCCGTCGATGTCGAGGACAAGCCCCGCGAGCCAGCAGCTTCCGTACCAGACCCTGAAGTAGAGCCGACCCTTGAGCTCGGCCATTACCTCACCGAATACGTCGCCAAAGGTCACGGCCTGTGGCAGCGCCACAGTGCACTGAACGAGGGACCGGGCCAAGTCCCATGTGGGCACAACGTTCAGGCAGACGATGATCCCACCCCCATCGATCCATGGGGGGATAACTAGACCGATCGAGGTACGTACGAGGGGTAGAACCTCAGGGGGGTCGGCGACACCGGACAGGCGGAAGTCGTCGGCCTCGGGTTCCCTGGCGGTGATGTCGTCCTGCTGTTTCGCCTCGGCCTGGTTGATCGCGGGTTGCCACGCTGGTGGGCCGACCGGTGCCTCGCCGTAGGCGGTCTGGGTGATCGGTGCGATGTCGGTGGGCAGCCGAAGCGGCGCGCCGTCGAGGTGGGGCAGGAACACGGCGGCGCTGCGCAGCAGGGTCGCCGGCTGGTAGACCCGGCGCGAGCCGGTCACCGGCTGCGGTGGCTCGGTGCTCCAGTCGGCGCCGGTGATCCAGCAGTTTGCCGTGGTGAGCCGGGTGGGGCGGTCACGCGGGTGCCGGTGCAGTCGGCCGATGCGTTGCAGTGCCAGGTCCACGGGGGTGAGGTCGGCGACGAGCAGGTCGAAGTCGATGTCCAGGGACTGGTCGGCGACCTGCCTGGCGACGACGACGTGCCGGTGGGGTCGGGTGCCGCTGCCGGGTGGTCCGAAGGTGTCGCACAGCCGGCGGTCCTTGGCGGCGCTGTCGAGGGCCATGAACCGGGAGTGCGCCACGGAGACCGGGGTGTCCGGGCCGAGGGCCGCGCGCAGGGCGGCGGCGGTGTCCTGGACCCGGGCCACGGTGTTGCGGACCACGAGGGCGCAGCCGCCGTCGGTCAGCCGGTCACGCAGCAGGTCGGCCAGTGCGGGCAGGTCGTCGGGGAATCGCCGCAGGCTCACCTTAAGGCCGCATCCGGAGTCGGCGCAGCTGACGGCGGTGGCTCCCCAGTCGGGGGCCGACACGGTGACCAGGGGGTACCGCAGGTCGGTGCGTAGCCTCGCGGAGGGGTCGGTGCGTACTTCGCCCCGGTCGCGCCAGGTGAGCGGCGGTGGTGGGCCATGGCGGCCGTCGTCGTAGGCCTTTAACAGTTCGGCGCGGCGGCGCGCGGGGAGGGTCGCGGAGAGCACGACCACGGGCACGCCGTGGGCGCCGAGCCATTCCAGGGTCCGGTCGAGAATTCGGTTCATGTAGACGTCATAGGCGTGGGCCTCGTCGATGACGACGACCTTCTCGGCGAGTCCGAGGTGCCGCAGGACGAGGTGTTGGCTGCGCAGCGCGGCGAAGAGCAGTTGGCCGATGGTGCCGACGACGAAGCTGGAGAGCAGGGTCCGTTTGGGTCCGGCGAGCCAGGGGGGGACGCCGACGTCGGTGCCCCCGGCATCCTGGTCGATGCCGCTGGCCGGCAGAGTGTGGCGCAGCCGGTCGTAGTCGTGGTGCAAAGCCGTCTTACCGCAGGTGAACCGGATGTCCCGGCCGCCCCGGAGAATCTGCGGGTCAGGCAGTCGGCGCAGCCAGTGATCCCACAACTGCCTGGCCACGCCAATCGTGTGGGCGGGGTACCGCCACAGCGGCGGCCACCCCACCGGCGAGGTGCCAGCGTGGTCGGCCTTGCCCCAAACGGAGGGGGCGGCATCGCCGAGGGCGTGGGTAAGGGTGGTCACCGGGGCCCCGGGAGCAGGGGGCTGGGCGCGCCACTGTGTGACAGGTAGAGCACGTCCCGGGCGCGGGTCAAGGCGACGAAGAGCAAGCAGCGTTCCCGCTGCATGTCTTGAAGGTGAGCGTGCGGATCCTCGGCGGCCGAGGTGAGTGCGTAGGGGGCAGGAAGCACACCCGCGTCGAGGCCAACGACCGCAAGGCACTGGAACTCCAGGCCTTTCATGCTGTGCATGGTCAACACGTGCACCCCGTCGGGTCCGTGTTTGTCGTCGGCGACGGGAATGTGTGCATCGTTGAGGATCCGGCAGATAGTAGAGACGAGCTGCCCGGTGCGGACGGCGATGCCGATGGCGTGGAGTTCCACGCCCTGTTTCCGCCAGGTCCCGACCTGCTCGATCAGCGCCTCGAACTCACCGTCACGATCGTCGTGAGCAACCTGCTGGGGTACCCCGCCACGGGTAACCGAGCGGTAGCCCCGCAGCGTGTCGTCCTGCCCGTCTAGGCCGATGGCGGGGTCGCCACCGAGGATCTTGACCGACAGGTCGAGGATCTCGTGGGTGGTGCGGTAGTTGACAGTGAGCCGCCGGGTGCGGCCCCGGACCTCGATCCCGAGCTGTGCCAGGGAGACGTGGCTGTCGTAGATGCGCTGGTACGGATCTGCGAGCAGGAACATGTCGTTCGGCCCGGGGGCAACGAGCGCCCGAAGTAGCCGCCACTGCGCCGGGTGCAGGTCCTGCCCTTCGTCTACAACGAGGTGCCGGTAAGGGGCGGGTGACCGGTGCGCGATCGCGGCGGCAACGTCAGCGAGTTGAGTGTGGGTTCTTCGTCGCCGTTTCGCCAGCTCACGGGTCATCGTCTCGATGGCGGTCCACACTTGGTCTCGCTGGTTGGCGCGAAGGCTCGTGCCCCGGCCCCGCCGGGGCACAGCTCGATACTCCGATTGGGAGGTCACCTGCTGGGCGAGGACGACCTGCTCCCATTCGTGCTTGATGAAGGCGGCGCTGAAGGGGACGACCCGCCCGGCCCGGTTGACGTAGGTGGTGGTCTTCGCCGCGGCCGCGCAGAGCTGGTCAAGAGTCTCGGTGTCGACGATGGTGACCTTTCCGCTGTCGCGGGTCACGATTTCGTTGGCCAGTTTGTCGACGCTGATGACGTCGATGCGGGCCCGGATGACCGGGTCTGGCGTGAGCCGGTAGAGCTGACGGGTCAGGGCGTCGGCGAGGGCCCGGGTGTAGGTGGTCAGTAGGACCTTCTCGCCGTCGGAAAGCTGGCCGGCGAGGTACACCGCCCGGTGCAGACCGGTCACGGTCTTCCCGGTCCCGGCGCTGCCGGTTACCAGCACAGGACCGCTATAGGTTCGCCGGTAGGCGATGTCCCGTTGGGTCGGATGCAGGAAGATCCGCCATACGTCGAAGGGGTGGGTGAGGATGGCGTCCAGCTCGATCGGACCGGAGACGAAGACGACCCGCTCGGGCGTACGACGCGCGGCCGTCAGCAGGTCGTCGAGGTCGACACCAGCGACAATGTGCGCGGAAAGCTCCTCCCACATCTCCTTGACGGAGAGTCCGCTGGACAGGCCACGAAGCACGTAGAGCTGGCTCTCCGGGAGACGCCCGGCGAGGGTTTCCAGTTGCTCGTCGGTGACGATGACCCGGAGCAGCGGAACCAGGTCCTCGTCCACGCCGAGACGCAGAAAGTCGGTGGTTGCGACGTTGCCAAACAGGGTCGCGCCGCGGGGACGCAGAGATTCGGCCCGGGTGAACTCCTCGATGCCCTGCTGGTCGCGCATCTCCAGCACACCCAGAACCTGGTTGACCGTGAACCGGCGGCTCACCGCGAAAGCGACGGCGTCGTCGTGGGGCATGACGTTGAGCAGGCCGTACCTTTCACTGCCAAGGCAGAGCACGACCCCGCGGTAGGACTCGTCAATTCGGATGAGGCGGATGCGGGAGTCGCGGGCTCCGGCCAGTTCCTCCATGTGGGTGTGCTCGGCGAACGTGTTGATGGCGGCTACGACCGCACGTTGCACTCGATGCTGCAACCTGCCGTAGGCAGGGAGGAACTCCCGGCCGATGGCCAACTCAGCCATACCCATCCTCGTCAACGATTACCTGGACGACGCCAGGGCTTAGTGGTCGGAACTGTCGTGAGCCGGACAGGCTCCTCGGGATCGATCCCGCAGCATGGACGGCGGCACAGGCAAGGCAGTGCAGCCGTCCAGATTCAAACATCCTGTGAACCCACTTTGCAAGTACATCGGGGAAGCTTCTGTTCACTAAGTGGTTCGGTTATGCTGGCCTCGTGCTACATGAACCGCGCCTCAAGGACCGGTACCGATTGGCCCGCCTACCCCTGGCTCACAAGGGGATGGGGGAAGTTTGGTCCGCACAGGACCTTCTTCTTGATCGTCCCGTCATCGTGAAGTTCGTCGATCCCGCGCATCTGGATCTGGATGCGCTGCGCCGGTTCCGCCGAGAGGCCCGTCTCACCGCCCGCCTCGACCACCCCGGCGTGCCCGTCGTTTATGACATCGGCGAGGACAAGGGCCGGCCCTACGTCGTCCTTCAAAAAATCGAGGGGATCACCCTCACTGACATGGTCGCCGAGCAGGGCCCACTGCCGATCGGTTGGGCGGCCTCCATCGGGGCTCAGATCAGCGCAGTCCTGCTCGCCGCGCGACGGATCGACCTGGTGCACCGCGACCTCAAGCCGAGCAACGTCATGCTGGACACCAGCGGCGCGACCAAGGTGCTCGACTTCGGCCTGGCAGTCATCCGCGACGACGAGCGATACTCACGGATCACCCAATCCGGACAAAGTCCCGGCACCGTGGGCTACATGGCACCGGAACAGATTCGAAGCGAGCCCGCCGACCACCGCACCGACCTGTACGGCCTAGGTGCCACCCTCTTCTACATCCTCACCGGTCACGCGCCCTTCGGTGACGGCGCCACCATGACCACCGTATGGCGTCAACTGGAGGGCCCCGCGCCGCATCCTAGCCAGCTGCGACCGGAGATCCCCGCCGTGGTGGACGACCTGGTGCGGTCACTGCTGGCGATCGCCCCCCGGGACCGTCTGGCCACCGCCGCCGAGGTATACCGCGTACTGGCACCCCTGGCCCAAGACCTGCCGCCCCTGCCCGGGGTGTTCACCGAGGCAGCCGAGGCCGTACAGGCATACGCCGCGATCGTGGGCAGGGTGCCACCGCGCGCCCTTGCCCCCTCGACGCCCGCCGGTCCGCCGCCCCCACTCGACCCAGCCCAGCTCGTCGCCGAGGCTGAACACCTGGAGGCTACCGGAAAGTACCGCGCTGCGGCGCGTCAGTGGCGGCACCTGGCCCACGAGCACGCCCACCTGCACGGCGAGGACGACACGACGGTGTTCGACTTCCGGGTGCGCGCGGCGCGCGCCCACCTGCCGCTCGGTGAGCACGACCGCGCGCTCCGCCAGTTCACCACGCTGCTGGAGAGCCGGATCCGTTCGCACGGCCCGGAGGACGCCCGGGCCGGCACGCTACGACGGGAGATCGCGAATCTACACGGTGACCAGCTCACCTCCGCCCACGACGACCCGTTCTGGGTCGCTGAACATCCGCGGTAGCAGCGCGGCCTTCTGCGGCGGGAACTCCCCGCCGCCGCAGCGGAAGATCCGGGCACAGTTCTGCCCCCGGGTCTCGGTCGCCAGGGCCCGCCGGGCCAGCGAGGTGTACATGCCGCTGTGCTTCAGCCAGGCCGCCTCCTCGCCGTGCCGATCGAAGCCACGGCCACTCCCGGCGTGCCCGAACACGTCGTGCACGGCACGGAACATGTCGTTCTCGCCGTCACTGAGGTACGGGTGGGCGTTGCCGCTGGCCGCGCTGGCCCACACCTTGATCCGGCGCTGCCGCACGTCGGCGAGCATCGAGGCGACATCCGGGTACGGGTCCTCGTCGACGACCCGCACCATCACCCCCAGGCCGCCGTACTCGACCCGGCCCACCAGCAGGTGGTACTGCCGCAGGGTCTCCCGGCAGAACGCGGCGTACGCGGCCCGGGCCCGCTCCTCGCGGACCGGCGCCGCCATGTACGCCTCGGCTATGGCGACCCCGACCCCCGGGTCGAGACGCACCCGCGCGTACACCCACGGCGGCGGGACGACCCTCGGTCCGCCCCGGTACCGCGCCGCACCCTCACAGATGTAGGCGACCGGTGTGAAGGACGAGGACGATACGACGGACGGCGGGGATACGAACAAGGGTGTTCATGGTCCTCCTTCGATAGCAGAGACGATCGGTCTTTGGTCTTTGTCAGCGGACGGGCAGGGTCAGCTGCCCGCCCGTCGGGGAGGTCTCGCTGGGCTGCGGGCGCTGCTCGCCCCGCAGCAGTTCACCGAGGACCCGGATCTCGGACTTGCGGCGGTCCAGGTGCACCTGGGCGAACTTTCCGATGCTGGTGCTGCGACCACGACGTGGCATGGCTCCTCCAGAGAAGGTGTGAATCGGTGTCGCCCCGAAAGATAGTCGTTGTGAACCAGGCACACAAGCTACTACCCCGTGTTAGGGTTCACGCCGTGACAGATGAGGCGACTGACGCCCCCCACGGGGCCACCCTGACCGCCAGCGGCATCGCCCAACTCGCCAACGTCGGCAGGGCAGCGGTGAGCAACTGGCGTCGCCGGTACGCCGACTTCCCCACCCCCGTGGGCGGCACCCCCACCAGCCCCACCTTCGACGCCACCCAGATCGAGAGCTGGCTGCGCCGCCACGGACGACTCCACCAGGCCAGCACCGAACAGTGGGCCTGGCGGAACATCGAGACCTACCAGCCCGCCGCCGCGATCAGCGACGTCATGGGCATTGCCGGCGCGTACCTCCTCGCCCGCGCCGACCACCCCGACACCGACGGACAACGCCCACCCACCCCGAACCAGCTCGTCACCCAGCTACGGGCGCTCGACCCCGACCTGGCCGCACCGGTGGCCGCCCTCCTGCCACCGCAGTGGACCCCCCAGCTCACCACCCTCCTGCGCTCCGTGGACCAACTCCGCGCGGAACACGGCGCCGAAGCGGCCTTCGAAGCCCTACACGCCCGCTACGTCAACTCCGCCCACTCGCTCTCCGGGCTCGCCGGCACCCCCGACACTGTCGCCGAGGTGATGGCGGCCCTCGCCGGCCCCGGCACCCACATCCTCGACTTCACCAGCGGCACCGGATCCATCCTGCGCTCGGCCGCCGACCTGGCCCTACGCGACGGCATCGGCCCCCACTGCCACGCCCAGGAGATCAACCCCCAGTACGCCCTGATCACCCTGCTTCGACTGTGGTTCGTGCACCTGCGCGCCCGGCAGGCCGGACACCAGGTGCCACCACCCGCCGTCCACGTCGGCGACAGCCTCCTCGCCGACGCCCTCCCCCACCTCCGCGCCGACGTGGTCGTCGCGAACTTCCCCTTCGGCGTTCACGACTGGGGCCACGACCGCCTCGCCTACGACCCCCGCTGGACCTACGGACTCCCCCCACGCACCGAACCCGAACTCGCCTGGGTACAACACGCCCTCGCCCACCTCTCCCCCACCGGCACCGCCGTCGTCCTCATGCCTCCCGCAGCCGCCGCCCGCCCCGCCGGCCGCCGCGTCCGCGCCGAACTGATCCGACACCACGTCCTCCGGGCCGTCATCGCCCTCCCCGCCGGCCTGATGCCACCCACCAACGTCGGCCTGCACCTCTGGATCCTCACCCAACCCCACCCCCACCAACCCGGCGGCGACGAACTCCTCGTCGTCAACGCCGCCACCGCCACGACCGACCGGACCCTCACCGAGGTCACCACCGCCGCCTGGACCGCCTACCGCTCCGGCCGCTACACCGAGGAACCCGGGGTCCACCGGACCGTGCCCGCCATCGACATGCTCGACGACGAGGTGGACCTCACCCCCCAGCGCTACCTCCCCCAGCCCGACGAACTCACCACCGACCCCGCCCACATCCTCGCCGGCATCGACGACTTCACCCGACTGCTCGACCACACCCGAGACAGCCTCCCCGCAGTCCGCGAGGCGAAGACCGCCCCCCTGCGCGAAGCCCCCCAGGCCGACATCGCCGACCTCGTCCGCTCCGGCAGCATCACCGTCGACCGCGCCGTCACCCGCAGCCGCTCCACCACCGACCCCACCGTCGAAATCACCGTCCTGACCGGGATGGACATCCTCGCCGGCGGACCGCCGACCGGCACCGTGACCCGCCCCGCCCACGACACCCCAGGCCCCCGCGTACACGCCGGAGACATCCTCGTCCCCGTCATCGGACGCACCGTTAACGCCCGAGTCGCCACCCCCGACCAGGTCGACGCCGAACTCGGCGCCGGCGTCCAACTGCTCCGCGTCGACACCACCCGGTTCGACCCGTGGTTCGTCGCCGGAGTCATCTCTCGCACCGACAACGCCCGCATCGCTGGCCGAACCGCCAGCAGTGTCAACGGGGTCCTCCGCATCGACGTCCGGCGACTCACCATCCCCGTTCTACCGCTCGAGCAGCAACAGGCGTACGGACGGGCCTTCCGGCAGCTCGTCGAATTCCGCAACGCCTTGGACCGGGCAGCAGCGACCGGAACCGTGCTAGCGCGGGACATCGCCGATGCGCTCACCCTAGGCGCGATCGACCTCACACCATAGACAGCCCGTTCTGTCAAGAATCGTCAACCCAACAACGACTGCCCTGCGCATACACTCAAGGACTCCTGACGCCTTGCGCGTTGGAGGGGTCTGTCGACGCACGTGTGGCACTCGGTGCCAGCGGCATCATGCGATCATCTTGGGATGCTCCAGGTCATCACAGGGATGTACTTCGGTGACGTCGCGCTGAACGCGACGGAGCATTGCCGAACCTTGTACACCAACGCGGACTTTTCGGTGGTCGGGCAGGTCGACCTGCCCGGAGGCACCCTGACACCGACGACCGACACAGAAGACTTGCACACGGCCTTGCTCGAGTACACCGAGCGGTTGGAGGCCGTCCTGCCCGACGGCACCGAGGACTTCATGATCTCGACTGGTGGAGACGAGATCGCCGACGATTTGGCCGTTGTTCTGTCGTTCGCTTTGAACGCTACGTTCACCCCGATTCGGGAGAAGGCTGACCGCCTGATCAAAGAGCCCTCGGACTCGAATCGACGGTTGGTGCCTGCGGACGTCCTGCCCCGCACGTTCGCCCCGCATCTGATCTTGCGTGCCAACGACGTCGAGGCACTACTCGCCTTCACGACGAGCTTGCTCGCGCTCAACCGCAGGGTGTATGAACAGGCGATGAGAGCGATGCGCCGCATCGTCACCGCCAGCGAGCGGGTCGCCGAGGACCCGACGCTTGCCTACACCGATTACGTCGCGGCGCTGGAGTCCCTGTCGGTAGAAACCGAAGTTCTTGATACGGGTTGGGACCGTTACCCGCACGAGAAGAAGAAGGTCCTCGACCCGGTACTCGCCATGCTGACCGGAGAACAAGCCGGACAGATGCGCTCGGCGATTCTGGAGGCGGAGAAGGCGGGCGTCACCGCCCGCTACAAGGCGTTCGTGCACAGCCACATCCGCCCCAGCTTCTTCCGTGAGGAAGCCATCGGTGTGGTCCGGCCCGTGACCGAGCCTGCCCTGCCGCGGTTGGTCGCGCAGTCGTACACCACCCGTTCGAAGAGCGTCCACGAGCTCAGGGAACTGCGCCGGGAGACTTGGCTGCATGCCGATGGCGCCCACACTGCAGATGTGCCAGGCGTTGGGCTGATGCTCACGCACGAGGGCCTCAACCGGCTGGCGTGGCACGTGGTCAGGACCTTCATCCTACGCGGATCAACCGAGCTCGACCGTACTTACCAGTGGCGTGATCACCTGCCCAACGTCATCCAGGTCCGGTTGGCTCCGGAGTTCTACCTGGGACACCCCGAAACGATGACCAAGACCACCGCTGCCGCTAGGGCCGGCGAGTTCTTCGGCTACATCATCGAGGTCCTAGCTGGACGCGACGAACAGCTGCGTTTCGATTTGCGCCCGGTGCTCGAACACATCGAACTCATGCTGGCCACGCACCGCAATCGCGCAGTCCGCGAGCCAATGCTGGCCATTTACCTGCTCTGGCACCGGCTCCTGGAACCCCAGTACCACCGTCCCGCGCCCGACAAGACGCTCTCGGCGGCACTCACAGAACTTCAGAAACCGAGCATGTTCGCGTTCACCACCGGCGTTCTGCTCGGCCGAACCCCGCCGTGGTCCGTAGACGATTTATGTGATCTTGCCGAGCAGCGGTACGAGGATATGCATCGGCGCCAGTCCGTCGAGTTGCCCCCGCGAGTAGACGCCGCCCTCTGGGCGCTCGTCGCGCAGCGCCTGCTGGACGACGGCGCACCCACAAGGCTGGCCCACGCAGCAATCGGCCGGGCGGTGAAGTGCTCTCCAGGCGACGAGGACGTCCTGGCAATCGAACGACAGCTTGCCGCCGGCCAGCTGGACGATCTCGATCTACAGGCGTTGATCCTCGGCCGGTCGCCGTCTGAGCATTAGGGTGCATCTTAGATGCGTGTTTGAGATGGTCTGTCGTGGACGGTGTGGCGGAATGACTTTCGTCGGTGGGACGGGCAGGGTGGCGTGGTGTCTGCTCGTCGTGGCTACCCCTCCGACCTGACCGATGCGCAGTGGGCGTTGGTCGAGCCGCTGTTGCCGGAGCCGAACACGGACGGCCGGAGGGAGAAACACCCGCGACGGGAGATCATGAACGCGATCCTGTACGTGGTGCGGTCCGGGTGTCCGTGGCGGTACCTGCCGGCTGATCTGCCGCCGTGGCAGACGGTGTACTGGTACTTCGTCCGGTGGGAGGAGGCCGGGGTGACCGAGGAACTCCTGACCGTGCTGCGGGTCAGGGCGCGGGTGCAGCAGGGTCGGACCCCGCAGCCGTCGGCGGGGATCATCGATTCGCAGAGTGTGAAGGGCGCGGACACCGTCGGGCGGGACAGCCGGGGATACGACGCGGGCAAGAAGGTCAACGGCCGTAAGCGGTTCATCGTCACCGACACCCTGGGCCTGCTGGTCACCGTGACCGTTCTCGCCGCGAGCCGGCAGGACCGCGACGGCGCGAAGAGGGCTCTGCTCGGCGCGCACCTGGCCACCCCGATCCGGCACGTCTACGCCGACCAGGGCTTCACCGGACGCCTCGTCGACTGGACCCGAGACACCCTGCGCACCACCCTGGAGATCGTTCGCAAGCCCACCGACCAGCGTGGCTTCGCCGTCCACCCCCGCCGCTGGGTGGTGGAGCGGACTCTGGCCTGGCTCACCGCCCACCGGCGGCTGGCCCGCGACTACGAACGCCACCCAGCTATCTCCGCAGCCCTGATCCGCTGGGCCGCCATCGCCGGCATGACCCGCCGTATCACCCACGGCAAACCCGCCCGCCGACAACCCCGCCGCACCTTCAACAGGGGGGGGCCGGGACTGCCCCGGGTTCGGTTGACTCGCGGGGCTGAGCGGTTCAGGTCGCGTGTGCGGGTCTGTTGATTGTCTCGAACTCGATGGGGGTGAGCCGGCCGAGGCGTTGTTGGCGTCGGCGGCGGTGGTAGGTGCGTTCGATCCAGGTGACGATGGCCAGGCGGAGGTCGTG
>NZ_JBEPEQ010000137.1:0-13005 GCF_040300925.1 Micromonospora sp. NPDC000207 | reverse complement strand
CCGGCGACGGGTACGGCCCGGGCCGCCGCTACCGTGGCGGTTCCCGGACCGGCCGGACCTCGGCCGGGCGGCCCCGACGCCGGGCCGGCCCGCCCGGACCCCCGGCCCGGTCCCGACCGCGACACCGGTCCGGGCGACCTGCCGGCGGGCGACGGACCGTCCGGGGATCCCGTCCACCGGGGCGACCCCGAGGGGAGCGGGGCCGACCCCGACGACGCCGACGAGCGCACCGAACCCCGACGGCGTTCGCCGAGCCGGCGGAGGTTGCGGTTGGCCGTGCTGACCTCGGTGATCGTGGTCATGCTCGGGGCGTTGCCGGCGTACTTCGGCGCGCGGGCGCTCACCGACGACCCGGTCTTCGACACGCTCGACGCGCTCGACGTGCCGGGGTGGGCGGCGACGCAGACCGTCGACGACGTCAGCGGGAGCCGCTGGTGCCTGCTCGACTGCCGACTGCGGGAACGCACCGCCGACTCCGAGCGCCCACCGGAGGAGACCGCCCAGGTCTACGAGCAGGCCCTGCTCCGCGACGGTTGGCGTCGGTGGGAGGTGGACCGCTGCCCGGACCAGGAGGAGAAGGGGACGTACACGTGCTGGCGGCGCGACGAACTCACCCTCGACCTCTGGGTACGCGTCCCGACCTGCGTGCCACCGCCGGTGGACGGCGAACCGGCGATCGTGCCCGTTCCGGAGCCCGGGGAGGAGCCGCCGGCCGAGTGCTCCGGGGCCTCGGTGACGTTGAAGGTGCGCAACGCGATCGACGACGACCGGACCCGCCCGCTGCCGAGCACGGATCCCTCACTGACCGGTGAGGACCCGTTCCCGACCCTGACCGACGACCCCCTCGGAGAGCTGACCCCCTCACCGTCGTGAGCGGGCATTCATCACTGACGGTAGGGTCTGGGGCTGGTGGGACGCTTGGTCCCACCGGCCCCGTGGGGCCTGCGCGGTCGCGACCGGTGACGGTGCCTGTACCGGTCGTGCACCCGGCGCGGCGTCGAGGCTCGACAATTCTGTCTGAGGAGGACATGCGTGGACTTTGGACAGGCCGCTGCCCTGGTCGCAGCCGGCGCGTTCCTGATGTTGGTGATCGTGCTGGCAGTGCCGATCCTGCGGTTGCGGCACACCGTGGACGCCGCGACCAGGATGATCACTGATCTCAACGAGCAGACCAGCCCGCTGCTGAGCGACGTCAACCTCACCGTCCGCAACGTGAACACCGCCCTGGAGCAGGTGCAGACCTCCCTGGACGGGGTCAACCTGCAGCTGGCGAAGGTCGACACCATGACCAGTCACGCCCAGAACGTCACCGCCAACGTGGCGAACCTTGCCACGGTGGTCTCCGCCGCCGCCGCGAACCCGCTGGTCAAGGTGGCTGCCTTCGGGTTCGGGGTCCGACGGGCCGCCTCCGCCCGCCGGCACGCCGAGAACGAGCGTGAGGTGCGCGACACCATCAAGCAGCAGCGGCGGGCCGCCAAGCGGGCGAACCGGAACTCCGGTGGCCGGGGCGCGGGTGAGCAGGCATGAAGCGGCTGTTCTGGCTGGGCATCGGGGTGGCCGTAGGGGTCCTGGTGGTCCGCAAGGCCACCCAGACCGCGCAGGCCTACACCCCGGCGGGTATCGCCAGTGGGTTGTCGGAATCCGCTGGCAACCTGGTCGAGTCGCTGCGTAGCTTCGTGGAGGACGTCCGGATCGGGATGGCCGAACGCGAGCAGGAGATCCACGAGGCGTTCGCCCGGGGTGAGGCGTTCGACGACCAGTTCGCCGAGCTGCGGGAGGACCCGCGGATCGGGGACGACAGGATCTTTCCCGAGGAGTACCCACGATGAAGACGGCGGAGATCAAGCGGCGGTTCCTGGCGCACTTCGAGGCCCATGGACATGCCGTGGTCCCGTCTGCTCCGCTGCCCGCGATCAGTGATCCGAACCTGTTGTTCATCAACGCCGGCATGGTGCAGTTCGTGCCGTACTTCCTCGGTCAGCAGACGCCGCCGTGGGCCCGGGCGACGAGTGTGCAGAAGTGCATCCGTACGCCGGACATCGACGAGGTCGGCAAGACCAGTCGGCACGGCACGTTCTTCCAGATGAACGGGAACTTCTCCTTCGGGGACTACTTCAAGGCGGGGGCGATCCCGCTCGCCTGGGAGCTGTCGACGAAGCCGGTCGCCGAGGGCGGCTTCGGCCTCGACCCGGAGCGGATCTGGCCGACGGTCTACCTCGACGACGACGAGGCGTACCAGATCTGGCGGGACACCGGGGTGCCGGCGGAGCGGATCGTCCGCCGGGGGAACAAGGACAACTACTGGTCGATGGGGATCCCCGGTCCCGGGGGTCCCTGCTCGGAGATGTTCTACGACAGGGGTCCGGCGTACGGCCGTGAGGGTGGACCCGAGGTCGACGAGGACCGGTACCTGGAGTTCTGGAACCTCGTGTTCATGCAGCACGAGATCACCGACGTGGTCGACAAGGAGACCTTCCGGATCGTCGGTGACCTGCCCAGGAAGAACATCGACACCGGGATGGGGCTGGAGCGGATCGCCTCCATCCTGCAGGGCGTCGACAACCTGTACGAGATCGACGAGGTCCGGCCCATCCTGGCCCGGGCCGCCGAGCTGACCGGCAAGCGGTACGGCGCGAACTCCGGCCAGGTGGCCGCCGAGTCGCACCCGGACGACGTCCGGCTGCGGGTGATCGCCGACCACGTCCGGACCGCCCTGATGCTGATCGGCGACGGGGTCACCCCGAGCAACGAGGGGCGCGGATACGTCCTGCGCCGGATCATGCGGCGGGCGATCCGGGCGATGCGGCTGCTGGGTTGGCAGGACCGGGCCCTGCCCGAGTTGCTGCCGGTGGCGCGGGACTGCATGTCCCCGTCGTACCCGGAGGTGGCGGTCGAGTTCGACCGGATCTCGCAGTACGCGTACGCGGAGGAGGACGCGTTCCTGTCGACGTTGCGCGCGGGGACGACGATCCTGGACACCGCCATCACCCAGACCAAGTCGGCGGGGAAGGCGGCGATCAGCGGGGACCAGGCGTTCCAGCTGCACGACACCTACGGCTTCCCGATCGACCTGACCCTGGAGATCGCGGCCGAGCAGGGGCTCCAGGTGGACGCCGAGGGCTTCCGTCGGCTGATGGCCGACCAGCGGTCCCGGGCGAAGGCCGACGCGGCGGCCCGCAAGACCGGGCACACCGACCTGTCGGCGTACCGGACGGTGCTGGACACCGGCGGCCCGGTGGAGTTCACCGGCTACACCGAGCTGACCCGGGAGTCCCGGGTCCGGGCGCTGCTCTCCGGTGGCGGCGAGGTCGCCGCGGCGGGCGAGGGGGAGACGGTCGAGCTGGTGCTCGACACCACCCCGTTCTACGCCGAGGGCGGCGGTCAGCAGCCCGACCAGGGGTTGATCACCATCGGGGGCGGGCAGGTCGAGGTCTTCGACGTGCAGCAGCCGGTGCCGGGGCTGGTCGTGCACCGGGCCCGGGTGGTCCGGGGCGAGGTCCGTGCCGGTGAGGCCGGGTACGCCGAGATCGACGTGACCCGGCGACGGGCGATCTCCCGGTCGCACACGGCGACGCACCTGGTGCACCAGACCATGCGCAACTTCCTCGGTGAGTCGGCGACCCAGGCCGGTTCGTTGAACGCCCCGGGTCGGCTCCGGTTCGACTTCAACACCCCGACCGGGGTGTCGCCGAGCGTCCTGACCGACGTGGAGCAGCAGGTCAACGAGGTGCTCCAGGCCGACCTGGAGGTGCACGCCTTCGTCACCACGCAGGAGGAGGCCCGCCGGATCGGTGCGATGGCGCTCTTCGGCGAGAAGTACGGCGAGCGGGTCCGGGTCGTCGAGGTCGGTGACTACGCCCGGGAGCTGTGCGGGGGCACCCACGTGTCCCGTTCCGCCCAGCTCGGCCTGGTGAAGATCCTCTCCGAGGCGTCCGTCGGTTCCGGGGTGCGCCGGATCGAGGCGCTCGTCGGGATGGACGCGTTCGGGTTCCTGGCCCGCGAGCACCTGCTGGTGGCGCGGCTGGCCGAGCTGTTCCGGGTGCCCGGCGACCAGGTCGCCGACCGGGTCGAGCAGACGGTCACCCAGTTGCGGGACGCCGAGAAGGAGCTGGAGAAGCTCCGGGCCCAGCTGGTCCTCGGCGGGGCGGCGGCCCTGGCCGGGCAGGCCCGCGACGTCCGGGGGGTGGCGTACGTCGGCACCGAGGCGCCCGAGGGGGCGGCCGGCAACGACGTGCGGACCCTGGCACAGGAGATCCGGGGTCGGATCGACGCGGCCCGACCGGCGGTGGTGGCCGTGGCGGCCCGTGCCGGCGGCAAGGCATCCCTGGTGGTGGCCGTGAACGGGGCGGCCCGCTCCCGTGGCCTGGCGGCGAACACCCTGGTCAAGGCGGCCTTCTCCGGCCGTGGCGGGGGTAGCCCCGACCTGGCCCAGGGCGGCGGCCTGCCGGCTGCGGAGGCCCCGAACCTGCTGCTCACCGTCGAGAAGGCGATCGCGGACACGTGATCTGGTCAACTGCCGTCGACCCGGGGTGCACGAGTGGATCTCCGCTCGTGTGGTCCGGGTCGACGTGTCGTGGGGGAGCCGAAGCGTGATCGGGGTACGACTGGGTGTGGACGTCGGTCAGGTGCGGGTCGGGGTGTCCCGATCCGACCCGCACGGGGTGCTCGCCACCCCGGTGGCGACCCTGGCGCGTGACCTCACCGCTGAGCCCGACGCCGTCCCGACCGACATGGCAGAGCTGAAACGCCTGGTCAGCGAGGTGGAGGCGGTGGAAGTGGTGATCGGGTTGCCGATCAACCTCGCCGGGAAGCACGGACCGGCTGCGGTGCACGTCAAGGCGTACGCGCAACGCCTGGCCGATGTGCTGGCACCCGTTCCGGTGGCGCTGACCGACGAGAGGATGTCGACCGTGGTCGCTTCTCGTAGGCTGTCTGAGCGTGGCGTGCGTGGTAAGCGCCAACGTGCGGTGGTCGACCAGGCCGCCGCGGTCGAGATTCTGCAGAGCTGGCTGGACGCGCAGCGGAGGCGGACTTCATGATCGACGATCTGGACCTCGGGTTCGATGAGCAGGAAAAGGGGGAGAAGGGCCGGCACCGGCGTGGCTTCGTCGAAAGACGCAAGAGCACCGGCAGGGGCAAGCGCAAGTCGGGCGGGGCGGGCAAGACCGTCATCGCCGGGCTGGTGGCGCTGCTGCTCCTCGGTGGTATCGGCGGAGGCGCGTTCTACGGCTTCGACCGGGTGTCGAACTACTTCACCACCCCCGACTACGACGGCGCCGGCACCGCCGAGGTGACCGTCGAGATCAAGCAGGGAGCGTTGATCGCCGACATGGCGAACGCCCTGCACGAGGCCGGTGTGGTCAAGAGCCCGAAGGCGTTCGTCAACGCTGCGGCGAGCAACTCCCGCAGCACGAACATCCAACCGGGGACGTACAAGGTCCGCAAGGAGATGAGCGGCGAGAGCGCCGTCACCGCCCTGCTCGACCTGAAGAACCGGATCGTCAACGGGCTCACCGTCCCCGAGGGGCGGACCGCCAAGGGCATCTTCAAGCTCCTCTCCGACCAGACCAAGATTCCGGTCAAGGAGTTCGAGGAGGCGGCGAAGGACCCGGAGGCGCTCGGCGTCCCGGAGTGGTGGTTCAAGCGCTCCGACGGCAAGAAGGTCGACAGGTCGATCGAGGGTTTCCTCTTCCCCGACACCTACGAGCTGCCGCCGAAGGCCTCCGCCGAGTCGATCCTCCAGACGATGGTCGACCACTTCCTCACCGTCACCGGCGAGCTGGACTTCGCCGACCGGGTGCAGCAGGAGCGTGGCGGGATCAGCCCGTACGAGGCTCTGATCGTGGCGTCTCTGGCCCAGGCCGAGGCGGGCACGAAGGAGGACCTCGGCAAGGTGGCACGGGTCGCCTACAACCGGGTGTACGGGGACTTCCCCTGCAACTGCCTGGAGATGGACGTCACCGTCAACTACTACTTCGAGTCGATCGGGCAGCAGGGCAAGACCTCCGCCCAGATGACCCAGTCCGACCTCGACAACCCGAAGAACCCGTACAACCGCAAGCTCAAGGGCCTGGTGCCCACCCCGATCAACAATCCGGGCAAGGAAGCTCTCGAAGGGGCGATGGATCCCCCGGAGGGCAAGTGGTACTTCTTCGTGGCCATCGACAAGGAGGGCAACTCGGCCTTCGCCGAGACGTACCAGGAACAGCTGAAGAACGAGGCGAAGGCCAGGGAGGCCGGGGTTCTCTGATGGTCGCCCCCCAGCGCCGGGCGGCGGTGATCGGCAAGCCGATCGCCCACTCCCTCTCCCCGGTGATCCACAACGCCGGGTACGCGGCGGCCGGGTTGACCGGCTGGTCGTACACCCGGATCGAGTGTGCCGAGGCCGAGGTCGCCGGCCTGGTCGCCGGCCTCGGCCCGGAGTGGGCCGGGTTGTCGGTGACCATGCCGGGCAAGGAGGCGGCGCTCGCGGTGGCCGACGAGTCCTCGCCGGTCGCCGCCGCCGTCGGTGCCGCGAACACTCTGGTACGCCGACCCGACGGCTCCTGGTACGCCGACAACACCGACGTCGCGGGGATGGTCGAGGTGCTCGTCGCAGCGGGGGTGACCCCGGGTGCCACGGTGACCGTCCTCGGTGCGGGGGGTACCGCACGGGCGGCCCTGGCAGCGGCGGCCCGTCTCGGGGCGACGGCGGTGACTGTGGTGGCCCGCCGGAGGTCGGCGATCGACGAACTCCGGCCGGTCGCCGATGCGCTCGGGCTGACAGTGGTCGGGGCCGGGTGGGACGCGGCCGCCCGGCACACCGACGTCGACGTGCTGGTCTCCACGGTGCCGAAGGGAGTGGTGGATCCGCTCGCCACCGTCCTGCCCTGGCGCACCGGGGCGGTCTGCTTCGACGCCCTCTACGACCCGTGGCCGACCCCGCTGGCCGCCGCCGCCGAGGCGGCCGGGTGCCGGATCGTCTCCGGGCTGGATCTCCTCCTCGCCCAGGCCGTCGGGCAGTTCGAGCAGTTCACCGGGGTGACCGCCCCGGTGGCGGCGATGGGTGCGGCACTGGCCGCCGCCCGTCGAGCCTTAACTGTGAGTTAAGACGCGCTTACGCGGCCTTGAGCTACTGATGTCGACGCCCGCTCCTGGCTAGGCTGCACTTCGTACCACTGTCGACACAGGGAGTGTTCTCGTGACCAGGCGCGGAGTTCACCGCCTCACCCGGTACGCCGGGTCGCGGCGCAGGGCCACCGTTTTCGGTGTCCTCAGTGTCGGCGTGGTGGCCGGCCTCGTGGCCACCATGATGCCGCTGCTGGCCGACGACGCAGCCGCCGCAGTGGTGGCGGTCGCCGACACCACCGCCACGACGGTGCCGCAGGACGGCGACAACGCCACCAAGACGACCCTGGCGACCTGCCCGGCCCCGTGCGACGGGAACCGGTTCGGCTCCCGGGACGCGATCGTCGGGTTCACCGTCAGCGGGGTCCCGGCCACGGCTGTCAACCTTCGGGCCACCCTCCGGGTGCACACCTGGCGGGACGCGACGGCCACCGTCACCGCGTACGCCTCCGATGTGGACGCCACCGCACGACGCCCGGCCCCGGAGCAGCTCGGTGCGGCGCTGGACCGGGTGTCCACGGTGGTCAAGGGCTTCAACGAGTGGGACGTCTCCGACCTGGTCCGGGGCAACGGCGACTGGACCGTGGCGTTGGCCCAGTCGGGGTTGGACACCCGGCTGTACTGGGCGTCCCGGGAGAACCGGGATCCCGGACTGCACCCGCGTCTGCTGATCAGCTACGACGTCGGCACGGGTACGCCGTCGGCCTCCCCGACCCCGAGCGCCGCCCCGACCACCCCGCCCACCCCGGCGGCCCCGAGCCCCTCTGTCGAGCCCTCGCTGTCACCGTCGCGCACCCCGTCGCCCGTACCCGCGACGACCGCCCCGCCTCCGCCCACCAAGACCCCCGACAGTGGCTCCGGTCGGTGTGGGACGGTGTCGGATCTGCTGGTGCCCTCCTGCGGCGCCTGGTGGGGGATGTACTCCCCGGCGTCGGCGGCCACCGGCTGGGACCACGGCAAGGCGGTCACCGACGTGGAGGACCAGGTCGGTCGGCGGTTCGACGTGGTGCACCGCTATCACGACTTCTCCAACGTGGGCAGCAACGGTGCGTTCCCCGACGCGTACCAGCAGGAGCAGATGCGTGAGGGCCGGATCCCCTTCTTCGCCTGGGAGTCCCGGATCTTCTCCTCGGGTACGGTGCTGACCTGGGCGGACGTCTACAGTGGTCGACACGATGGGACGATCGACGCGGTGGCGGGTCGGATCCGGGCCGTCGGGAGCCCGGTGTTCATGGGCTTCGACCACGAGCCGGAGGACGAGCCGGCCAAGGGCAGCGACGCCGACTTCGTCAGGGCCTGGCGGTACGTCCACGACCGCTTCGAGGCGGCCGGTGCGAACAACGCCGTCTGGGTGTGGGTGATGATGGGCTGGTCCGGCCACTACGACAGGTACGCCGGCCTCTACCCCGGTGACCGGTACGTCGACTGGGTGGGCTACGACCCGTACAACTTCCATGTCTGCAACGGCAGCACCGTGTGGAAGAGCCCGCACGACACGGTGGGCGGCTTCTACCGCTGGCTGGACGAGCACCGTCTCGGCGTGGGCAAGCCGAGGATGCTCGCCGAGTTCGGCACGAACCTGCACCCGGGCGACCCGAACGCGAAGCGCCGGTGGTTCGAGGAGTTCCCGGCGGCGCTCAAGGCGCACCCGAAGATCAAGGCGGCGATCTACTTCAACTCGGCCGGTATGACCCGCAAGGCCGGTGACTGCGACATGACGATGAACCACAACGCCTCGGCGGTGGCCGGCTTCGCCCAGGCGGGCCGGGACAGCTACCTGCGCCAGCCGACGCCGACCGTGAAACCGCGCTGACCGAACGGCACCGGGGGCGGGCGGATCATGACCGTTCGCCCCGGTGTCGGTAACCGGATTCGCCGACCGCCCAATCGGCGGATTTCCTTTTTCGCTCCACACGAGGGACGCTACCGGGGATCCTTCTCTCCCTCAGTTGGAGTCCAGCGTGCACCCTCCCTCGTTTCGCCGGCGAAACGCCGGATCTCGACGCGTCTCCGCGGCGCTGCTCACCCTGGCCGTCGGAGTCGCGGCGGTAGCCGCCGTACCCGGTCCGGCCGCTGCCGCCGTCGTGCCGGTCCCGGCACCCGCCACACTGGTCTCTGCCGACCCCGCGGACCAGACGCCGCACGCCCGCGACGGGGAGACCCGCGCGTTCGCCCAGGTCGGCAACACGGTCTTCGTGGGTGGCAGCTTCACCCAGATCCGCCGCACCGCCACTGCGGCCTGGACCACCCAGCGCTACCTGTTCGCCTACGACCGGACCACCGGGCAGATCTCGACGACCTTCCTGCCGGTGCTCGACGGTGCGGTGAACGCCCTGGTCGCCGGTCCCGGTGGGACGGTGATCGTCGGTGGTACGTTCCGCAACGTCAACGGGGTGGCCCGCCGGAATCTCGTCGCCCTCGACCCGAGCACCGGTGCGATCGTCGACAGTTGGGTCGGCCGGTCCGACGGCGGCACCGTGCGGGACCTGGTCCTGCACGGCGACGACCTCTACGTGGCGGGCGCGTTCAACTGGCTCAACGGCACCGCCCACAGTGGGTTGGCCCGGATCGACGCGGCCACCGGTGAGATCGACTCCACCTTCGACGTCAACGCCACCGTCGGACGTCACGACACCTCGTCCTACGTCTGGACGATCGACGTGTCGCCCGACGGGAACACCCTCGTCGTGGGTGGGAACTTCACGCTCCTCAACGGGCTGCCCCGCAACCAGATCGCGCTTGTCGACCTGACCGGGACGCCCAGCGTGATCGACTGGAGCTCGGAGAAGTTCGTGGCCCCGTGCGGGGCGCCGGAGACCTTCGTGCACTACGTGCAGGATGTTCGCTTCGGTGCCGACAGCAGCTGGTTCGTGGTCGGGACCAACGGCGGTTCGGGTTGGCCGGCGGCGTACTGCGACGCCCTGGTCCGGTTCGAGACCGCCGAGCGGGGCACCGGCCAGGTCGCCACCTGGGTCAACTACACCGGCAACGACACGATCACCTCGGTGGAGGTGGCCGACGGGGTGGTCTACCTCGGTGGGCACTTCCGGTGGCTGAACAACCCCAACGCCAGTGACCGGGCCGGTAACGGCGCTGTCGACCGGCTCGGGATCGGCGCTGTCAACCCGGCGAACGGGATGCCGTTGAACTGGAACCCGCGTCGGGCCGGTGGGTCGGCGCTGCCGTCCGGTGCGAGCAACTGGGGCTCGTCGGTCCCGGTGATCTGGCGGGGCTCGGACGGGCTCTACTTCGGTCACAACTCCGACGGCATGGGCAACGAGTACCACGGTCGGCTCGGCATGTTCCCGCTGGCCGGCGGTCGGACCGTGACCCCGCGCAACCCGTCCACCGCCGCCACCGGCAACCTGCACCTGCGTACCGCCGACGGCGTACTGGCGAAGGTTCCGTTCGACGGCTCCACCCTCGGCACCCCGGCCACCGTCAGCCAGCCCAACTGGACCGGTGCCGGTGCCACCTGGCAGGTCAGTGACCGGATCTACTGGTCGCGTGCGGTCTCCGGCACCACCACCGGGAGCCGGTTGGACATCTCGCTCTACAACGGCACCACCATCGGCGCCTCGTGGGAGGCCTCCGGCTACAACGCGTGGTACAACGTCGGCGCGTTGACCGGGGCGTTCTTCGTCGACGGTCGGCTCTACTACACCCGTACCGGTGCGAACGCGTTGTACTACAGGTACTTCGAGCCGGACGGCAACTACCTGGGTGCCACCGAGTTCACCGCCCCGACCACCGGAATGACCTGGTCGTCGGTGCGGGGGATGGCCTGGGTGGCTGGCAAGATCGTCTACGGGGCCACCGACGGTACGCTGCGCACGGTGCCGTTCGACCCCACCACCGCCCAGGTGGTGACGGGTTCGACAGCCACCGTCGTCGCCACCCCGTCGACCGGTCTGACCTGGTCGCAGCCGGCGATGTTCTTCTCTGTGCAATGAGAAGTCACCGATCGTGACTTTTTCTCGGTAAGTTGAACCACCGGGGGGCCGGCGACGCAGTCTCGTCGCCGGCCCTGCCACGAGTTGGGGAGGGTGCGGTGACCGGGGAGGCTCGACGGCGCAGAGGAGCCGTGCTGCGCGCGGTGTTCGCGCTACGACGGAGCTGGTACCGGTTGCGATACCCCCGGTTGACCCTGGGGCGGGACGTGGAGATCCGTGGGCGGATCCGGATGCGCCGAGGGGTCCGGGTCACCATCGGCGACCGGACCCGGATCAACAAGCTGGTCCGCTTCGCCGGGCCGGGCGAGGTGCGGGTGGGTGCCGACTGCCTGCTCAACGCCACCTGGATCGGCAGTTGGGTGTCGGTGACGGTGGGGGATCGCTGCCTGCTGTCCAACTGCGAGATGTTGGACAGCGACTTCCACAACCTGCCACCGCAGCTTCGCCACGAACCGGCCGGTCCCCAGACCGAGGGCCCGATCGTGGTGGGGGACAACGTCTGGATCGGCACCCACGCGCTCGTCCTCAAGGGAGTGCACATCGGTGACGACAGCGTCGTGGGCGCCGGTACGGTGGTCCGGTCCGACGTGCCCCCCCGAGTGGTCGTCGTCGGCAACCCTCAACAGACGGTGAAGAAGTTCCATGACTGAGTCCACCTCGCCCGGATGGTCGGCCGACCGCCCCACCGGCCAGCCCGACCGTACCGTCACCATCACCGACCTGCTGCGGATTCCGCTGCACCGGGTCCGCCTGGTCTCCGGTCTCGCCGCAGCCGGTCTCCTCGCCGCGCTGACCTTCGTCCTGCTGTCGCCGACCGCCGTGACCGCCAACGCGGTGGTGGCGGTCCGGCCGGTGGTGACCGACGCGTTCAGCCCGAGCGGGTCGAGCCCGGACCGGGCGGTGAACATGAACGTGGAGAGCGGTATCGCCACCGGCACCGACGTGATCAGCCGGATCGCCGACTCGATCGACAAGAGCCCCCGGGAGGTCCGCGACGCCCTGGAGGTGGAGATCCCCACCGGCGGGCAGATCCTGCGGTTCGTCTACCGGGCGCCCACCGCCGACGAGTCCGTCGACTCGGTGAACCTCGCCGCCCGTTCCTACCTGGACGTCCGGCGGGAGATGTACGAGCAGCAGCGCACCGAGATGCTGCGCTCCTACGACGAGAACATCGAGAAGGTCACCGTCCAGCAGCGGGCACTCCAACGCCGCATCGACAACGGGCAGGGCCGTCCCTCCGACGCGACGGTCAGTGAGCTGTCCGGCATCAACAACCAACTCGCCCAGCTCAGCGGGGCCCGCAGCGAGATCGCGGCGGTCGACGTCAACCCGGGTTGGGTGACGCAGAGCGCCGAGTTGGGGCTGGCCGCCCGCAGCGGCAACCAGCTGCTCCTGCTCCTGGCCGGTCTGCTCGGCGGCGGTCTGCTCGGCGTGGTGTCGGCGTACGGGTGGGAGTCCGTGGACCGGCGGATCCGCTCGGTCGCCGACGGTCGGGACGTCACCGGGCTGCCGCTGCTGGGCACCATCCGCCGCCGTCGGGTGCCCGGGCGCAACCAGCCCGTCGACGCCGACGTGCGCTACGTCGCCATGGCGATCGCCGCCCAGGTCCGGTCACCTGCCCGGGTGGTGGTGCTGACCGCCAGGGAGGATCCGACTGTCATCTCCGCCGGACTGGCGGTGGCGCTGGCCGCCGACGGTCGGCCGGTCTTCCTCGCCGACGACAGCGGACGGGCCGGCCGACTCCGGGAGGCGGTCCTCGCCGGCCGGACCCGGCTGCCGCTGGACCGCTCCGGCGGTGCCACGGAGACCGAGAGCGCGCCCGCCCAGGGGCGGTCCCGGATGGCGGTGCCCAAGCCGGCCGGGCAGGTGGTCAGGTCGAGCAACGCCCCGACCGCGACGATCCCCGCCGTGACCTCCGGCAAGGCGCAGCGGGCCGCCGGGTCGC
>NZ_JBEPEQ010000136.1:0-13163 GCF_040300925.1 Micromonospora sp. NPDC000207 | reverse complement strand
CTGCGCCGACGGGTGGACCGGTCGGGCGGTGCCGGTGGGTTCGGGGCCACGGCGGCTGGGTGTCCTGCTGCTGGCCGAGCCGGTGACCGCCGGGCAGCTGGACCTCGCCCGGTCGGCGGTCACCGCACTGCTGATCGAGGGGGTCCGCCGGGAGTCGCCGCAGCCCTGCGCGTACGCCGACGCCCCGGCGGTGCTGCGGGCCCTGCGCGGGGGGGACCTGTCGACGCAGGGGGAGGCCGACCTGGTCCGGGCGGCCGGGACGTACGGGTGGCGGCTGGACCAGCCGCACGCGGTCGCCGCCCTGGCCTACACCGGCGCCCAGCACCGACGGTGGGGATCGGCGCTGAACTGGTTGGACCGTCCGGTCCTGGCCGAGGGGGCGCGGGCCTGGACCCTGGTGCAGGGTGACGTCGAGCGGGCGTTGACCCGGTTGCGGACCCGGCTGGACCGGATGGTCGGCCCGGGGCAGGTCCGGGTGGCCAGCGGTCACCCGGTCACCGGGGCGGCCGACACCCACGAGTCGTTCCGGGCCGCCGACCGTCTGCTCGACCTGCTCGTTGTCGACGTGGGGGAGCGGCCGGTGGAGCTCCCCTTCGACCAGGCCGGGCTGGCGCAGCTGCTGCTGGCAGTGCCGGACGAGCGGTTGCGGTGGTTCGTCCGACGGCATCTGGGACCGATCGCGCACCGGGCCGACCTGCTGGCGACCCTGGACTGCTGGTTGGCCACCTCGGGCAGCCGGCAGGCGGTCAGCCAACGCCTGCATCTGCACCGCAACTCGGTGGGCTACCGGGTGGGCCTGATCAAACGGCTGTTGGGGGTGGATCCGTTGGATCCGAGCACCGCCGTGGTGCTGCGGGCCGCGCTGGCCGCCCGGGAGCTGCTGGCAGGCGGCTCCGAGACGGTATGAGAGCAGGTCAGAAGGCCTGTAAAGGCACCGGTTTGTAACAGCCCATGGTCAGTTTGGGGCGAGGCGTTGACAGGCCGACCAGCCGCAGGCAAAGTACCTCGCTAAGCAGCCGAAATCACAATGCAAGACGGCATATTGACTGGTAGACCGGCCGGAGGGTGTCATGCGGGCGATGGTTCAGACGGGGTTCGGGGGACCAGAGGTCCTGTCCCTGCGCGACCTGCCCGACCCCGAGCCCGGCCCCGGTGAGATCGTCGTCGAGGTGCACGCCGCCGCGCTCAACCACCTCGACCTCATCCAGCGTCGCGTCGGCGTCCTGCCCGGCTTCGCCCTGCCCCACGTCGGCGGCATGGACGTCGCTGGCCACGTGGTCGCCGTCGGCACCGACGTGACAACCGTACGCGCAGGTCAGCGAGTCGTCGTCGACCCGACGGTCGGTTGTGGCGGCTGTCCGACCTGCGCCGCCGGACACCCCGGCCACTGCCCCGACCTACGGGTGGTCGGCGGCAGCCGCCCCGGCGGGTTCGCCGAGTACGTGGCGGTGCCCGCCGCAGTGGTCCACCCGGTGCCCGACCACGTCGACCTGGCCGACGCCGCCGCCCTGCCCACCGCCTGGAGCGTGGCCTGGCAGGCGGTGCACCGGGTGGGGCAGGTCAAGCCCGGCGAGTGGGTGCTGGTCCACGCCGCCGCCAGCGCCGTCAGCATCGCCGCCGTGCAGCTCGCCCGACAGGCCGGTGCCCGGGTCGTCGGCGTGGCCCGCAACGAGGCGAAGCGGACCCTCGCCGCCGACCTCGGCGCCGAACTGGTCCTCGGCCTCGACGCCGACACCGCCCCCACCGTCCGGGAGCACACCGCAGGCGGGGTGGACGTGGTGATCGACCACGTCGGGGCGGCCACCTGGCCCTCCTCGCTGGCGAGTCTGCGTACCGGCGGTCGGCTGGTGCTGCTGGGCAACACCAGCGGCGACCGGGTCGAGCTGTCGTTGTCCGAGATCTACCACCGGGGACTGCGACTGCTCGGCACCGGCGCGTACGCCCCGACCGACTTCGCCGCCATGCTGGACAGCTACTTCACCGGCGGGCTGCGGGTCCCCCGGGCCGCCGAGTACCCCCTGGCCGAGCTGCCGCAGGCGCACGCCCGCCAGGACGCCGGCGACCTCCTCGGCAAGATCCTCGTGCGGCCGTGACAGCCGTCCCGCCGGTCACCCCGGCCCCCGCCGACCTGCTCATCGTCGACACCGACGTGGTCACCATGGCCCCCGACCGTCAGGTGGTCACCGACGCCGCCATCGCGGTCGTCGACGGTCGGATCGCCGCCGTCGGCCCCACCGACGCCCTGCGCGCCGCCCACCCGGGCAGCCCGGAGCTCGACGCCGCCGGGTGCCTGGTGGTGCCCGGCCTGGTCAACGCCCACCAGCACACCACCGCCGACCCCCTGGTGCGCAGCAGCATCCCCGACGACGTCCCCTCCAAGCAGGCCATCTTCGACTGGATCGTGCCCCTGCACGCCGCCGTCGACGGTGACGACGACGAACTGGCCGCGACGCTGACCGCTGTCGAAGCGCTTACCCAGGGCGTGACCACACTGCTGGAGCCGGGCACCGTCGCCCACCCGCTGCGCGTCGCTGCCGGGCTGCGTACCGCCGGGATCCGGGGGCGGGTCGGCCGCTGGGGATGGGACACCCCCGGGGCGCCGTACGCGGCACCGGCCGCCGAGACCCTCGCCGCGCAGGCCGAGACCGTCGCCGCGCTCGCCGACGACGACCTGGTCACCGGCTGGATCACCCTGGTCGGCCACGACCTGGTCAGCGACGAGCTGTTCGTCGGCGCGGCCGACCTCGCCGCCCGGCTGGACGTCCCGATGACCCTGCACCTGTCACCCGGCCCCGACGACGTCGCCGCGTACGCCGCAGCCGGTCGGAACCGGCCGGTGCTGCACCTGCGTGACCTGGGTGTCCTCGGCCCCCGCCTGGTGCTGGGGCACGCGGTCTGGATCGACGAGGCCGAACTGGCCGCGCTGGTCCACAGCGGCACCGCGATCGCCTCCTGCCCGGGCGCCTACCTGCGACTCGGTCAGGGCTTCACCCGGGCGGGACGGCACACCGAGTTCCTGCGGGCCGGGGGCCGGCTGGCGTTGGGAGCCGACTCGCACAACGCCGGGGACACCCCGGACGTGTGGCGGGCCGCCCGGCTGCTGGCCGGCGTGGACCGGGACCGGGGCGTCACCGACCCGCTGCGCGCCGACGAGATCTTCGCCCTGGCCACCGTCGACGGCGCTAACGCCGTGGGCCTGGGGCACCTCACCGGCTCGATCGAGGTCGGCAAGGCCGCCGACCTGGTCGTGCTCGACACCCGCACCGTTTCCTGGATCCCCCGTGGTGACCTGCCCACCCAGCTCGTCTGGGGCGCGGCCGGGCACACCGTGCGGGACGTCCTGGTCGACGGCAGGCCGGTGGTCCGGGACCGCCGGATCACCACCGTCGACGTCGATGCCCTCCGCACCGAGGCAACCCAGCGCCGGGCGGCGCTGCTGCGCCGGGCCGGCATCGACATCCCCCACCGCTGGCCCACAGTGCCAGCGGCCCAGTACCGCGCGCGCCGGACTCCCCGACCGGCGTGACGCCGTCACCTGAAAGGGACATGACATGACCAAGCGAATTGGACGGGCTCGGGTGGCGTTGGCCGCCACCGCGGCCGTCAGCCTGACCCTGGTCGGCTGTGCCAGCAACGACGCGACCGCCCCGGGCACCTCGTCCGGCGACGGGACCACCACGGTCCTGTCCGGCCAGCCCGACACCAACGGTGACGGCAAGGTCGTCATCGGGGTCCTCAGCCCCGGCGACATCAACGACAACGGCTACTACCAGAGCTTCGTCGTCGGCGCCGAGACGTTCGCCAAGGAGAAGGGCTGGGAGATCATCAAGCGCGGCAGCGTGCCGCCCAGCGAGGCCCTCAACGCCGCCCGGGCCCTGTGTCAGCAGGGCGTGGACATGGTCGCCCTCGGTGCCTCCGAGCTCAAGGACGCCATCCCCGCCTCCGAGGAGCCGGCCTGCGCCAAGACCGCCTGGTACGTGCCGTCGTCGGAAAACATCCCGCAGACCCCCCGGGTGGTCCTGGCCAGCGACGACCCCAACCAGAGCATGCTCGCCGCCGGGTACGCGGCCGGGCTGATGATGAAGGAGCAGAACGCCACCAAGGCCGGGTTCGTCACCGGCGACGAGGTCGACTTCTCCGTCAACGCCGCCAAGGCGTTCAGGGCCGGCATCCGGATGGTCGTGCCCGAGGGGGACCTGACCGTCACCTACACCGGTGACTTCAACGACTCGGCCAAGGCCCGTGAGGCCGTGCAGGCGCAGATCAGCCAGGGCGTCAAGGTCATCTACCCGTACCTGGGTGGGGCCACCGACGCCGCCACGAAGCTCGCCAACAGCCGGGACGTGCTGACCCTGACCCCGGGCACCGACCGCTGCGACTCGACCGACCCGCGCTTCGACATCTCGGTCATCTACGACCCGGGCGCGTACTTCGAGGCCGCGCTGACCCAGTTCGCCGACGGCGAGTTGGAGCTGGGCACCAAGAAGACCTGGCAGCTGGGCGTGGACCCGTACCCGACCGTCAAGATCTGCGGTGACAAGCCGGAGCTCGACAAGCAGATGGAGACCTTCGCCGCCGACGTGGCCAGCGGCAAGATCGACGCCGACGCGGAAGTCGCCCGACTCGGCTCCTGACCCCCGCGAACGACGACCAACGAGGTGAAACGGACTGTGGACGTTGACGACCAGGTGACGCCCGCTCTCACCCTGCGCGGGGTCAGCAAGCGCTACGGTCCGGTCGTCGCCTGCGACGCCGTGGATCTCACCGTACGACCCGGTGAGATCCACGGCCTCCTCGGCGAGAACGGGGCCGGGAAGTCGACCCTGATGAAGATCCTGCTGGGGTTGGTGCAGCGCGACACCGGGACGATCGACCGCGACGGCAGATCCGTCGAGATCGAGACCCCGCAGGTCGCAGCCGACCTCGGACTGGGCATGGTGCACCAGCACTTCAGCCTGATCGAACCGCTGACCGTCTGGGAGAACGTCATCCTCGGCGACACCGGTCGGGTCGACCGGGCGGCGGCCTGCGCGCAGGTCGAGGAGGTGGGCCGCCGCTACGGCCTGCCGATCGACCCCCTGGCCCGGGTGGACCGGCTCTCCGCCGGGGAACGGCAGCGGGTCGAACTGATCAAGTGCCTGCGGCGGGACCCCTCGGTCCTGATCCTGGACGAGCCGACCTCGGTGCTCACCCAGGCCGAGTCGGCCGAACTGTTCGGCGTCCTGCGCCGGGTGGTCCAGGCCGAGAACCGCGCGGTGATCCTGATCAGCCACAAGCTGGCCGAGATCATCTCGGCCACCGACCGGGTGACGGTGCTGCGCCGCGGCGCCGTGGTGTTCCAGGGGGAGACCTCGGAGACCACCCCGCAGCTGCTGGCCCGGCAGATGGTCGGCCGGGAGGTGTCGTTGCAGAACGAGAGCGCCGCCCTCGGTCTGCTGCCCGTCGAGGCACCCACCGGGGGGCACTCCGACGAGACCGCCGCACCGGCGGCCGCCAGCCCGCCCACCCCGGCACCCGCCGGTCCGCCGGCCCTGCGGCTGCACGAGGTGAGCGTGCTCGTCGGCGGGCTGCCCCTGCTCGACAGGCTCGACCTGGAGGTCGCCGCCGGCGAGATCGTCGGCCTGTACGGGGTGGAGGGCAACGGCCAGGCCACCCTCGGTGACCTGCTCTCCGGGCTGGTCGTCCCGGACACCGGAACCGTCGAGGTCGCCGGTCGACCCGTCGACCTGAACCGGCCCGGCTCCATGCACGAAGCCGGCCTGGGTGTCGTGCCCGAGGACCGGCACCGCTCCGGGGTCGTGCTGGACATGACCATCGCCGAGAACCTGGTCATCAAGTCCCTGGACGGGGTCTGCACCAGGGGTGTGCTCAGCCGCCGACGGATGAACCGGTTCGCCCGCGAGAAGATGACCGAGTTCAACATCGTCGCGCCGTCGCCCGACACCCCCGTACGCAGCCTCTCCGGCGGCAACCAGCAGCGGGTGGTCCTGGCCCGGGAGTTGTCCGCCGGGCCGAAGGCGCTCGTCGCCGCCCAGCCCACGCACGGCCTGGACGTCGGTGCGATCGAAGACATGTACCTGCGGTTGCGGCGCGCTGCCGCGGAAGGGGTGGCGGTGTTGCTGATCTCCACCGAGCTGGAGGAGGTTATGGCCCTGGCCGACCGGATCGCGGTGATCTCCTCCGGCAAGGTCGTCGGGGTGCTGCCGACCGCCGAGGCCACCGCCGAGCGGCTCGGGATGCTCGTCGGCGGGGTGAGTCACTGATGGCGGGTACCGACGCCGCCGGCCGGCGGTTGCTGAACCGGCTGAACCCGGGTGTCGGCGGCTGGCAGGTCGGTGCGGCCACGGTGGTCACCGTGTCCATCTGCCTCGGCCTGTCGGCGCTGCTGATCGCCGCCACCGGCGGGTCCCCGATCGCCGCCGCGAAGGCCCTCTACCAGGGCGGCATGGCCAGCCAGTCGGCGTGGACCAGCTCGCTGCTGTACGTCGCACCGCTGCTGCTGGTAGCGGTCGGCGCCTGCGTCAGCGCCCGGTCCGGGTTCTTCAACATCGGCCAGGAGGGGCAGGTCCTCATCGGGGCGCTCGCCGGCGCCTTCGTCGGCCTGCGGCTGGCCCTGCCCGGTCCGCTGCTGCTGGTCGTGGTGCTGCTGGCGGCGCTGCTGGCCTCCGGCGCCTGGGCCGGGCTCAGCGCGCTGATGTACCGGTTCCGGGGAGTCAACGTCGTGGTCAGCACCCTGCTGATGACGTTCCTGGCCCAGCAGCTGGTCGCCTTCGCGGTGAACACCCCGTGGCTGTTGCAGGAGTCCCGGCTGGGCACCGGGGTGGTCTCCCCGCAGTCCAACCCGCTGCCGGAGAACGCCCGGCTGGTCTCCTTCGGGCAGTTCCCGAACCTGCAGGTCAACACCGGGTTGATCCTGGCCCTGGTGGTCGCCGTCGCCCTGGCCCTGGCCCTGGCCCGGACCCGGTGGGGTTTCCGGCTCAAGATGCTCGGCCTGAACCCGGTGACCGCCCGGCACGCCGGGGTGAAGGTCGGCCTGCTCGGTGGCCTGGCCCTGGCCACCTCGGGTGCGCTCGCCGGCCTGGCCGGGGCGCTGCTGCTGACCAGCCCGGTCGGCACCAACCGCCTGCAGCCGGGCATGTCGCTCAACATCGGCTGGGACGGCCTGCTGGTGGCCCTGGTGGCCCGGAACAACCCGCTGCTGTCCATCCCCGTCGCGGTGCTGTTCGGGGTGCTGCGCGCCGGCGGCGGGTTCCTCGCCGCGACCGGGGTGCCGTCGATCCTGGTCGACGTGGTCAAGGCGCTGCTGGTGCTGGCCTTCGTCGCACCGCCGGTGGTGATCGGGATGTTGCGTCGACGCCGCCCGAGCGGCTCGTCGGGAACCCCGACCACGCCCACCGCCACCCCGACGCCGACCGGCCCGGCTCCGCGCGACGGAGCAGACGCCCAGGTTCCGGCGACGGACGCGACCGGCGGCCCCACCACCGCGAGCACGCGCAACGTCATGGAAGGCAGACCGGCATGAGCGCCGCCGACAACATCGCCACCATCCTGTCCAGCGGGGCCCGGCTCACAGTGCCGTTGGCGTTCGCCGCCTGCGGCGAGTACGTCGCCCAACGGGCCGGCACCCTGAACATCTCCGTCGAGGCGATGATGCTCGGCGCGGCCTTCGGGTCGATCGCGGTGGCCAGCGCCACCGGCAGCGCCACCATCGGGTTGGTCGCCGGTGCGTTCGTGGGGATGTCGGTGGCGTTCGTGCACGCCAACCTCTCCCACCGGGCGCAGATCAACACCTTCGTGGTGGGTCTGGTCCTCAACGCCCTGGTCCTCGGCCTGACCAGCTACCTGATCACGGTCAGCAGCTTCACCGGCCACCAGGTCTGGCAGGTCGACGTCCCGGTGCTGCGGGACATCCCGGTGATCGGTCCGCTGCTGTTCACCCAACGCTGGCCGGTGTACCTGCTGCTGGCGGTGATCCCGCTGACCTGGTGGCTGGTGGAACGCAGCCGCTGGGGGCTGGAGCTCCGGGCGGTCGGGGAGAACCCGCAGTCCGCCGACGTCAGCGGCATCCAGGTCAACCGGCGCCGCCGGCAGGCGCTGCTGTGGGCGGGCCTGCTCGCCGGGCTCGGTGGGGCGTACCTGGCCGTGGGTGAGGTCGGTTCGTTCAACCAGAACATGACCGCCGGTCGTGGTTACCTGGTGATCGCCGCGGTGATCTTCGGGGCGTGGCGGTTGCGCCGTACCCTGATCGGCTGTGTGGTGTTCGGCCTGGCCGACGCGTCCCGGCTGGCCCTGCCGGCGTTGGGCATCACCGTCAACTCGCAGTTGCTCATCGCCGCGCCGTACGTGCTGGCCCTGCTGGCGATGCTCTTCTTCGCCACCAAGGACCACGAGCCCCGGGCGCTGGCCCAACCCTTCAACCGCGGCACGGTCTGACCGGCTGCGACGAGGCGGGGCCTGCCCCACACCGCACGGTGTGGGGCAGGCCCCGCCTCGTGTCGCGTGCGGGGTTCAGCCGCGACGTCGGCGGGCCGCCTCGGTGAGCTCCAGCGGCCGGTAGCCGGCGTCGGCCGGGTTGACGGTGTGGCCGGGGGCGACCAGCTCGTCGATGCGGTCCAGGACGTCGGCGGGGAGCGGACCCCGGCTGCCGGCACCGAGCTGGCTGCGCAGCTGCGCCAGGGTACGCGGACCCATGATCGCGCTGGTCACCGCCGGGTGGCTGAGCACGAACCCGAGGGCCAGCTCGATCAGGGTCAGGCCCGCCGAGTCGGCCAGTTCCTGGAGCCGGCCGACCAGTTCGAGTTTGCGGTCGCGGATCTGCGCGTCCCGGAAGTCGAAGTGGTCGCCGTTGCGTCCGGCCCGGGAGTCGTCGGGGATCTGCGCGGTGCGGTACTTGCCGGTCAGCCACCCCCCGTTGAGCGGGCTGTACACCAGGACGCCGAGCCGGTGGCGCAGGCTGGTCGGCAGCGCGGCGGCCTCCGCCCCCCGAGCCATGATCGAGTATCCGGTCTGTTCGGTGGTGAACCGTTCCCGGTGCCGACGTTCGGCGACCCACTGGGCCTCGACGATCCGTTCGGCGGGGAACGCGGAGGTGCCGATCATCCGAACCTTGCCCTGGCGGACCAGGTCGGACAGGGCGCCGAGGGTCTCGTCGACGTCGGTGTCGGGGTCGGGACGGTGGACCTGGTACAGGTCGATCCAGTCGGTGCCCAGCCGCCGCAGGCTGCCCTCGACGGCCTGGGTGATCCAGCGTCGGGAGTTGCCCCGGCGGTTGCGGTCGGTGCCCATGGGCTCGTGGAACTTGGTGGCCAGCACGACGTCGTCGCGGCGTCCCCGCAACGCCCGGCCGAGGATCTCCTCGGACTGGCCCTGGGCGTACACGTCGGCGGTGTCGACGAAGTTGACGCCGGCGTCGAGGGCCTCACCGACGATGCGGTGGCACTCCTGCTCGTCCTCGTTGCCCCAGGCGCCGAACATCATGGCGCCCAAGCAGAGGGTACTGACCTCGACGCCGCTCGCGCCGAGCCTGCGGTACTGCATGATGGGGTCGACCTCCTGTTGACGGGTGTGCCGACCACGCTGGCACGTCGACCGCCCGCCGGCACCGTACCCGCAGGTCGAAACGGGTGCGCCGGGTTTGTGTCCGCGGCACATCGACCCGCCGTCGACCGCTGCCTAGGCTGGGAGCTGCGATGTTCTTGTACACATTTCGGTACGGTGGAGGTTAACGTGGCGACCGGCCTGACTCACGCCCGATGGACGCACGTGGCGCTGCCCACCGGCGACCTCGACAAGGCGATCGACTTCTACACCTCGCTCACCCCGTTGGTGGTGGTGGAACGGTTCGCCGACGCCGACGGGGAGAGCGTCTGGCTCTCCAACGACAAGCAGGTCGAGACGCCGTTCGTGCTGGTGCTGGTCTCGTTCAACAAGGACAAGGGTGGGCAGCTCGGTCTGCTGCACCCGTTCGCGCACATCGGTGTCGAGGTGCCGCAGCGCTCCGACGTCGACGAGATCGCCGCCCGCGCCCGGGAGCTGGGCTGCCTGCACTGGGAGCCCCGGCAGATGCCCCCGCCGGTGGGCTACATCTGCGCGTTGAAGGACCCGGACGGCAACGTCATCGAGATCTCCCACGACCAGCAGGTGTACGACACCGTCCAGCGGGTGTGGGGCAGCTGAGCGCGGAGCGTACCCGCGACGGGGTGCGGCGGTACCTGGACGCGTTGAACGCCGGTGACGCCGACGCGATCGCCGGCTGCGTCAGTGCCGACTTCGTCAACGAGCACACCAGTGCCGCCGGTCGGAGCGTGGCGGGTCGGGCCGGTTACCGGGCCCGGCTGGACGGGTTCCTGGCCGACTTCGTCGCGCTGCGCTACGAGGTCGAGGAGGTGCTCGTCGACGGGGACCGGGCCGCCGTGGCGTACCGGATGTCGTTCCGGCTGGCCTCGGCGGGCGGGGCGCCGGTGACGGTGCGGGGGGTGTTCCGGTTCCGGGTCGACTCCGACGGGCTCGTCGCCCACCGGGTGGACTACTGGGACGGTGCCGAGGTCACGCGTCAGATCGCCGCCGCCGACGGGACCTGACCCGTCCGGGAGACGAGTCGTCGGGGCTGCTGCGGCCCCGGCGACCTGCCCGCCCTACCGGGGTGTCGCCGACGGCGGGTCGCTGTCGGTAGAGTTCGTCATCCGGGTGGACGGCGAGCGCGAGGTGACGCGATGGCGGGCAGGGTCGAGGAGGCTGGCGGCGAGGCACCGGCGATCCAGACCGTGCAGCGTGCCGCCACGATCCTGCAGGCGTTCTCGGCGTCCCGGCCTCGGCTGACCCTGACCGAGCTCACCGCCGACCTGAAGATCAGCCGGGCCACCGCGCACCGGTACGCGCGGGCGTTGCGGGCGGCGAACCTGCTCCGGTTCGACGTGGCCACCGCCACCTACACCCTGGGGCCGCAGATCCTGGCGATGGAGGCCGCCGCCCGGGCGGCGCTGCCGATCGTCACCGCCGCCGAGCCGTACCTGGACCGGTTGATGCAGGCGACCAACCTGACCACTGTGCTCAGTGTGTGGAACGGGGAGGCCCCGACGGTGGTGCGGTGCATGGACAACACCACCGGTGACGTGCGGCTCAGTGTCCGTACCGGGTCACCGCTGGACCTCACCCGATCCGCGCAGGGTCGGGTGTTCTGCGCGTACCTGCCGTCGACGCAGTCGCCGGTGGTGGCCCGGCAGTTGCGCGGGTCGGCGTCGTTGCGGGCGGTGGTCGCCCAGGTCCTGCGGGACGGGTACGCGGTCAACTCCCCGGAGGACTTCGGGGTGCGGGTCCTGGCCGCCCCCGTGTACGAGCACGGTCAGGTGGTGGCCGCGTTGGCGGTGCTGGGCACCGACGCCGCGCTGGCCGGTGCGGCGCAGGCCACTGCCGCCGGCCACCTGGTCGAGGTGGCCGGCGAACTGTCCGAGGGGCTCGGTTCGGCCGTCGGGTGACCCGGGTGGGGTCACCGCCTCGGGTGGTGGCCGTTGCCGTCGAGGATGCTGCTGCCCAGGTCGGCGGTGATCACCTTCGCGGCGCGCTGGAGGGCGGCGGCGAAGGGGCTGTCGGTGCCCTCGGGGACCGAGGTGGTGGTGCCGACGATGGCCATCGCGGCGATCAGGGTGTTGCCCCGGAAGATCGGGGCGGCGATGCTGCGGACCCCGTTGACCGAGGGGGTGTTCGCCGAGATGCCGGTCCGCCGGATCTTGTCGACCTCGTGGCGGAGTTCGGCGGAGGCGGCCAGGTCCGCGGCGAGTCCCGGGATGTCGTCGGCGGACAGGAAGGCGCAGAAGACCCGCCCCTGGGCCGAGGCGGTACGCGACAGCCGCGAACCGGTCCGGACGCTGACCCGGATCACCCGGTCGGTGTTGTCGTCGGCGCGGACCACGACGGCCGTGTCGCCGTCCCAGACGCTGAGCACGACCGTCTCGTCGATCTCCCGGACGAGTTGTTGCATGTGCGGGCCGGCGATGCTGATCACCGGCATGGCCGCGCGGGCGGCGGCCGACAGGCTGAGGATCTGCGGGCCGAGGGAGTACAGCCCTTCCCGTTCGTCGTAGCGCAGCAGGTTGCTCTCGCGCAGCGCCTTGGTGTAGCGGTGCGCGGTGGCCTTGCTGGTGCCGAGGCTGGCTGTCAGCTCGTTGAGGCTGAGCCGTGGACGGGCCGGGGTGAAGGCGTTGAGGATGACCGCCGCACGTTGCACGGTCTGAATCGCCGGAGCACTCTGGTCAGGGGTTTTCTCCGACGGAGGACTGCCGTCCGCCATGTGGATTCCTTCGTGCGTCAAGTGAGACAGTATCATGGCATGCGGCACCTCAGTCTGTCGATGCGGTACCGGAATGCACCGCGATCCGCGCGTACAGGCGGGCGAAACGGACGAGTTCCGCCACCTCGTACCGGTCCCGTCGGGGATCGTCCGGGTCCCCGACGAGGGGGGCCGGACCGAGCCGGACGGTGGGTACGCCCCGACCCCGCAGCACCACCCCGTCCGTGGAGCCGGTCCAGCCCCGGATCGGCGTCGGTGGCGCGTGGTGCACAGCCTGCCAGGCGACGTGGGCGTGGCGGCTGATCGGCGCGTCGTTCGGCGTGGCGGCGGCGGAGTGCACCGGCCACCCGGCCACGTCCAGCACACAGTCGCGCAGCGGGGTGTCTGCCAGGGCGCGGGTGAGGGTGTCACGCAGGTCGGCCACGATCGCGGAGGGTTCGTCGCCGGGGACCGTCACCAGGTACAGGTGCAGGTCGAGGCGGCCCGGCAGCAGGTCGGGCTTGCCGGGGCGGCCCGCGCCGACCGAGCCGACGCCCACCTCCGCGCCGACCTGGTCGCTGCGGTCGGCCCGGGCGTCCAGGTGGGCCCGCCGGAACGTCTCCAGCGCCGCCAGGACCGGGGGGAGGTTCATGATCAACCCACCCGGGGGGACGGCGGTGTCGCGGGCGAGGACCGGATGGTGGCGGGTCTGGAGCCGTACCCGCAGGAACATCGCGCCGGGTTCGGCGGTGAGGATGCCGGGGGGACCGCTCTTGGCCACCACGGCGGCGGCCGGGACCGGCAGGTGGTCCAGGTGGTGGGCGACGCCCCCGGCCACCTGCCCGGCGGGGTCGTCGGGCAGGTGGCGGTGGGTGCCGGCGGCGGCGAGCAGGAGGGT
>NZ_JBEPEQ010000135.1:0-13475 GCF_040300925.1 Micromonospora sp. NPDC000207 | reverse complement strand
CCTCCACCGGCGCAGCCTCCACCGGCGGCACCACCGGCACCACCGGCACCACCGGCACGACCGGCGCGACCGGCGCGACCGGCGCAGGCTGCGGGTCAGACACCGCCACCGGTGCAACCTCACCCGACACGGGCGCGTTGAACGGTTCCGGCATAGGGAACTCCACCGGCCGCGCCGGAACCTGGTCAAGCTCACACGAGTGATTACCGAACGGATCCGCCAACCAGGGCCCCGACTTCCGGAACCCCGCCCCCGTCAACGCCTCCACCGCACCCACAAGCGACACCGCCGGGTAGCTGCCCGCCGGACCGGAAACCCCGGCATGCACGTCACGGATAACCATCACCTCACCCGCAACCGCCGACCACACCGCCCGGTAACGCTCCCGCGCCACCCCCGGCCGCGAAACCTCCACCACCGCACCCCCGGCAGGCTGCCCAACTACCCGCCCGGCCGGGTCGCCGGCCTCCACCGGCGCAACCCTCGAAACCGGCGGCGTGACCTCCACCGGCGCGGCATCTACAACCGGCCGCGCGTCGACAGTCTCACCGGCCACCACCGACGGAACCCCGTCAACCTCGCGAACCTCCCCGTGCACCACCACCGCCACACGGAACCCGGCCGCATGCAACCCGCGCGCAGCCTTATCGACCTGGTCAAGGGTGCGCCAGTCCGCCGACTTGCCCCGGCTACCCGACACATACCAGGCACCACCCGAACCGATGTTGCGAGAGAAACCCCACCGCAGTCCGCCCCGGCCCATCACCGCCGCCGAACCGTCGCCCTTCACCGTGCCGCGCAGCACCGTCCCACCGTCCGTGGTGTGCTCCACCCGCAACACCCCCGCCGGAACCTCCACCACACCCGCACCGGCTTCCCGGTCACGCTCCGCCCGGAACCGGTCAAGCTCGCGCGGGGACAGGTGCACCCGCCGCGCGTCGTACGTCGCCCCACACACGCACCGGAGCCGCTTACGCGAGTCCCGACGGCTAGCCGGATCCGCCCGGTACGCGTGCGGCTCATCACGAGACACCCGCACCGTGTCGACACCCGCCGTACCGTCCGACCCGACCACGTCAACGACCGGCACGGGCTCAACCTCCACCGTCGGCGCGACCTCGCGCACAGTCGTCACCTCCACCGGCCGGACACCGTCCGCACCCACATGCGCCACCACAACCCGACCGGCGGACTGTGCGGCAATCTCCGTCAGACCGACCGGCGCAGCCTCCACCGGAACCGACGGCACAACCTCCACCGGCTGCGCGGACACCTCCACCGGCGGCACCGGTGCCACGGCCGACGGCTCAACCGCCCCCACCGGAACCGACTCCACCGGTCGACCCGACTGCAAACAAGGGCCCGAACCCCCGTCATGCGCCCCAATCAAACCCGCACGCGTCACCCGAACTTTCCGGCCACACTCTGCCGCCGGACACCGCGTAGACGCACCCGCCGGACGCGCCACACCCACCGGCACCACCGGCCGCACCGGCGCGACCGGGGCCGCAACCACCTTCACCCGCGACAGCGACTCATCCGACACCGCCGGAATCTCTACACCCCGCACACCCGCCCGCACCCGCGCACGCAGCCGCGCCGTTCGCGCCTTAGTCCGCGCCATCAGTTTGCCCGTCCGCCCATCGGTGCCGGTCAACTCCAGTGCGTCAGCAACCCGCACCATGTCCGCCCCCTGCCGGTCACCCATCGCAGACATGAGGGACGCGACATCACCCGGCGTGAGCCCACCCCGCACACCGCCACGGCTTTCGACACGCTCGCCCGTGTCGGTAACCGACCCGTCCGGCGAGAGAGTGAAACCCATGTCGGCCAACTTGGCGGTAAGGGCACCCATGTCAACCTCGCTGAAATCCGCCTCCACCGGCGCGACAGGCTGCGCGGCCACCTCCACCGGGACGGACTCGCCCCCCACCGACACCACCGGCGCAGCCTCTACCGTCTGCGCGGGCTCACGACACACCACGTACCGGTCGGCAGGCACATGCAACGGCTCAATGATGCTCTCAGTCAACGTCCGCGACCCCCAACCGGACAGCGTCACCGCGTACACGCGCCCGACATGCTCCCCGTCAACGACCCGGTCAACAACCTGATCAATGCGGGCAGTGGTGTGCTCCGCGAAACCCGACGTGACCCGCACTTCCAACCCCACCGGGTAGGCGGTGGTGAAGTTCACCCCGCGCGGGCACACACGGCACACCGCCACCGGGCGGTCATTCTCGTCATCCTCCACCGTGCCCAGCGTGTCCGGGATCCGCACACCACACCGCGCGCACATCGCACGCACGAAAGCAAGATCCTCATGCAACTGCCGCACAAGTCGGGCCCTAGCCTCGTAAGCCGATTCGGGACTCAGCCGCGCATTCACCGTGACCCGCTTGCCGCAATACCCCCACCGGCTACCGTCGGACACCTTGACCAGGTCAAACGCCACTTTGCCAAAGAACTTGCTACCGAGGTGAGAAGTGCCGTGTGACCCGACCACACGGAATTCCTCCCCGCGCACGGTCACGACGTCGCCGACATTCTGTGGAGCCATGATCTTTTGACCTCCCGGTCAGTGGCACGGTTGGGATCCGAGGATTGCCACGTGTGCCCGCACGGGTCGGGCACCATGGGTGACTTCGGATCAGTGGGCACACTCGACATGCCAACCGAACCGGAACGTGATCGGGTCACCGTTGATCACCGAAACCGGTCGCGCTCGGAGGACGTCCGCCCCGGGGGTGAACAGTTCGGCGCAATCGGTGCACGTCTCATCCGCGTTGGCCGTGCTGTGCTTGTAGCTGCGACCGGCGCACGGGCAGTCAACCCGCCCGGTGTCGTAGCAGTGGTCACAGCCGTTCCCGTCGCACGCGTCACAGACGCTCCGCTGTCCGCACTCGCCGTTGCTCATGAGTACCGCTTCGATCGTTGCGTCGTAGTTCGTCATGCACCCATCAAACCACGCCACATCAAATGACGCAAAGTTTCCCGGCGAAAAGGTCGACGAACAGCCCTCGCCGACACGACGCCCACACGCACACGCACGTACGCACACATGTCCGCCCGCGCTCGCGCACGCCCGCCCTCCCGCACGCGCACACCGCGCACGCCCCAGGGTGGGCACCCCCCGCCCCCCGCCGGCACCCCTCCCCGAACCGTTGGGGGCTTCGGGCTGTGTACGGGTCTGGGGGATTTCCGCAGTTCAGCCAAGCCGTTGACCAGCGGAAACTCTGGCCGGCTATCGGCTGTGATGGTTGCCGTCTACTGTGGGGCGACGCGCGCGATGTGGTTGGGCCTGTAGTCCAGGGGCCGAAGACGCGGCGAAACGAGAGTTCTAATCCCGCCCACCGGTGGGCAGTGGCACGACGCCGTAACGCCGATTCAAATCCGGCCGGGCTCAACCTCGCCTCACCCCGTTGTTGCGCGGTGATCTTCCATGTGTCATCCTTCGCGCAGGGGTGGACTGTCTTCTCCCTCCCTGTCAAGCCCTGACCTGAATGCCGGTCGGGGCTTTCGCCGTTTCCGGGGGAGGTGCAGGCGGTGAACCGTGAGGCTTACGTGACCCGCACCCACGCCGCTGCTGCTGCCGGGGTGGCACCTCGCACGTTGGAGGGTTGGCGGCGGCGCGGGTGGAAGACTCCCGATGGTGAGCGTCGGCGGCTCACCACCAAGCAGAGCCGCACCCATGCAGGGCACGTCACCTACCTGTTGGGTGACGTGCTCGACGCGGCGCGGGACACGGCGTTGAATCCGAAGAACCCCGGCCGTGAGTCGCGGGTGCTGGTGCTGGGCTGATGTCGGGCGGCTGGGCAGGCTCGGACCGGAAGGCCCGGCTGCCGGCCAACTGGCCGGCGCTGCGCAGGGAAGGTTTGCGGCGGAACCCGAAGCGCATCTGCCACTGGTGTGGCCTGCCGGGCGGCGAGGACTTCGACCACAAGAAAGCTGGCGACGATCACAGCCAGGACAACCTGGATTGGATCCATGGCCGCCGGTCGGTGGAGCGTGGGGTGTCGGAGCGGAACTGTCATGGGGAGAAGTCGAGCGCGGAGGGGTTGGCGGCGCGGGCGAAGACGTCGAACCGCCGGCCGAAGGAACGCCACCCCGGCCTGCTGTAGACGCACAGTAGCGAAGGTGGCCGAATTCCCGGGCTTGCATTTCACAGAGCGTGATCGGGGGTGGCTGGTGGATCGACCCCCGAGCCCGGCTGATGTCCGCTGCGGCCTGGAACCTGACACGGTGGACGCCCTCGCCGACCAACTGCACCTTCTGACGTGCACCCCACTGATTGGTGCCGCCAAGTTCACTACACGGCACCGCGACTACGACTTGTCTTGTGCCCGGTTCCTGATCCTCGGTCTGCGTGAGCACGGCTGGGATGTCACCCGGTCAGCCGCATCGCCGAGAACGCAGCCCACATGAAGGATGGAACTGGCATGCTTGTTGGCACCTACGTCAAGAAACCGGTTCGCGTGAAGGCCGTCCGGTGGGACGGCACCACGGCTGGGGCGACGCCCATCATCGACTGGATCCTCGGTGGCGGCGGGACGGCCTCGTACGTCTGCGCCGACCGGAACCGCTGCGAGGACAACGGCGGCGACTCGCCCCACAGCATCGTGATCCGCACTCTCGAAGGCGACATGACGGCGTCCCTCGGTGACTGGATCATTCGGGGCGTCCAGGGTGAGCACTACCCGATCAAAGACGCGATCTTCCGCGAGACCTACGAGGACGTGGAATGACGGCGAGCGACACCTCATGGGCGTAAACCAGCGATGAGCCGCACCCCGGAGCAGGTCGCCGCTGACGCCGCGCTGACCGCCGCCATTGAGCAGGCCCTCGCCGTCTACTCCGACGGTCAGCCCCGGGTCCTCACCGAGTACGTGGTCCTCACCAGTCAGCAGAGCTTCGACGACGAGGGTGACAGCGTCACCGCCGTCGGCACCCTGTACCGAGACAGCAGCGTGCCGCTGCACCGCGCCCTCGGCCTGGTCGAGTACGTGGCGGCGCGGATGCGGAAACGTGTCGCCGAAGACGACGTGAGCGACTGAGTTCGAGAACACCGAGGGGATGGACGGGGCTGTGGTGGAAGACGGCAAGCGGTACAGCCCACTCGACCGGGAGTCGGTGCACGCCGACATGGCCGAAGACCCCATCACCACCCGCCGCAACCTCGACCGACAGCCAGCCGTCGCCCAGATCCACGACGGCTGCGACGAATGCGCCACACACCTGCCCGTGCGGGTACCCAACCGGCTGGGCAAGATACGGGTCAGCCTGCAAGAAGTCTCCGACATGCTCGGGCTGCTCCCCGGATCACGGGCGCTGCGCATGTACGTCACCGACGACCCGCACACCCTCATGGTCATCGTCGAATCGGACACGCTGCCGCCGGTCCCTGAAGGCTCCGAGGCCCCCTACCTGCAAGCCAACTGATTCCGGCTGTCGTCCCGTCACGGGGTTCGGCCGGCTTCCCGACATGGGAGTTGATGGCGTATGGCTGGGCGTGGACCGGCACCGAAGGACCCCGGCAAGCGGGCGCGGCGCAACGCCGATCCGGTGCCGACGACGACGATCCGGTTCGAGCGCGGCGAACAACCCGACCTGCCCGGCGACTACCTATGGCCGGAGCAGACCCGCGTGTGGTGGGCGAACTGGTCCCGAGCGCCGCAGGCCGAACACTTCATGCAGACCGACTGGGACTTCCTCCTCGACACGGCACTGATCCACGCCGAACTGTGGGCGGGCAATGCGGCGGTGGCGGGGGAGTTGCGGTTGCGGGTTTCCAAGGTCGGGTCGACGGCGGAAGACCGTGCCCGGCTCAGAATCTCCTTCGCGGAGGCGGACGAGCGGGATGCTGCCCGTCCGGCTGGCAGTGCGGCGCGGGAGCGGTACGGGAGCCTGCGCGCGGTTGCCGGTGAGGGCGGGTCGGTGACGCCGATCAAGGCGGCCCCGGTGAAACGTGCGGCGGCGCGGCGGACGAAGCCTGCGGAGTGAGCGGGCAGACCAGTAGAGGCAGGTGAGGTCATGCCATGGAAGCCGAGTTACCCGGGAGAGGTCCCGACTCTCGGCTGGCTTTGACCTCGTCCTCGACTGGATCACCGAGTATCTGGCCGCCCCGGACCGCGCCGAGTATGAGCCGTTCGTTCCGTACCCGGAACAGGCGGAATTCCTACTAGCCTTCTATGAGATCAACCCGCGCACGGGGAAGCGGCGGCGTAGGCGTGGTGTTGTCAGTCGACCTCGCGGCTGGGGGAAAAGTCCCTTCCTGGCGGCGATCGCGTTGGCGGAGGCGTTGGGGCCGGTGGTGCCGGACGGATGGACGGCGGACGGGCAGCCGGTGGGCCGCCCCTGGTGTGACATACGCACCCCCCGGGTCGGTGTGCTCGCGGTGTCGGAGTCGCAGACGGACAACACGTGGGCGCCGTTGCTGGAGATGTGCGACGGGCCGCTGGTCGATGCCTATCCCGGTCTTGAGCCGATGGACACGTTCGTGTCGTTGCCTCGGGGGAAGATCGAGAAGGTCACGTCGTCGGCCCGGAGCGTGAAGGGCAAGCCTTTCGTGCATGCCCTGCTTGACCAGACCGAGGAGTGGGTTCCGTCGAATGGTGGCTTGAACCTGTTCGAGAAGGTCAAGAACAACACGGCGAAGACAGGCGGCTCGTTCATTGAGTCCCCGAACGCGTTCATCCCCGGTGAAGGGTCGGTTGCGGAACAGTCGGCGTCATTCTGGGCGGCGATCCAGGAGGGCCGCGCTCGGGATGACGGCTTGTACTACGACCATCGTGAGGCTCCGGGGACGACGGACCTGACGGATCGGGAGTCGCTGATTGCCGGCCTGAGGTTGGCGTACGGGGATTCGTCGAAGCATCCTGATGGGTGCGTGTTGCATGACCCGGCGTGCCCTCCGGGGCATGTGGACTTGGATCACCTGGTCGCCACCATCTGGGACACCACAAGCGATGAGCAGGTGTCACGGAGTGACTTCCTGAATCAGGTGACGCACGCCTCCGACTCGTGGCTGTCGCAGCCGGAGTGGAACGGCTGTTTCGACGGCACGAAGGTCGTCGCGGACAAGGAGACGATCACCCTCGGCTTCGACGGGTCCAGGTCGCGGGCCAATGGCCGCATCACCGACGCCACGGTCCTGATCGCTTGCCGGGTGGAGGACGGGCACATCTTCGAGCCGTTGGACAAGTGTGTGTGGGAGCAGCCGGCGAAGATGCCGGTGGGCGCGGACGGTAAGCCGACGGTGTGGCAGGTGCCGGTTGTTGAGGTTGTGGCGGCGGTGCGGGAGTGTTTCCGCCGGTACAACGTGGTGGGCTTCTATGCGGATCCGGCGAAGTGGGAAGGTCACATCGCGGATTGGGAGGCCGCGTTCGGGGACCGGTTGAAGGTGAAGTCGACCCGTGATCATCCGATCGAGTGGTGGATGACGGGTGGCCGGGCTGGTCAGATCGTGAAGGCGTTGGAGAAGTTCCACAACGCGGTGGTGGATCGGGAGATGACCCACGACGGGTCTTTCGCGTTGACCCGGCATGTGTTGAACGCCCGGCGCAGGTATAAGCGCGGTTCGGGCATGCAGATAGCCAAGGAACATCCTGATTCGGCGAACAAGATCGACGCGGCGGTGGCGGCGGTGCTGGCGTGGACTGCGCGCATGGACGCGGTTGCTGCTGGTGTGGAGACGAAGAGTCGGCGTCCGTACCGGGTGAAGCGGCTTCGGTAGACGTCCGGTGAGGGGGTGCGCTGGTGCCGATCGATGTGGCGGAGGTGCGCTCGCCCGGCTGGTGGATGGCGCGGCTGTTCAAGAAGTTGAATGAGCGTCAGCGGGTGGCCCGGCTGGAGTTGTTGCACGACTATCTGCATGGTCGGCCGCGTCTGCCGCAGGGTGCGGAGAATGTGCGGGACATGTTCGCCGCGTTTCAGCGGAAGGCGTGCGTCAACTTCCCGGCGTTGGTGGTGGGGGCGGTGTCGGACCGGTTGACGCCGGTCGGGTTTCAGACGGCCGCCGACGATGACGCGTCAGGGGATCAGGCGGCGGCGGACTTGTGGAAGCGCGCCCGGTTGAAGACGACGGCTGCTGACGTGCACGAGATGATGCTGAACTTGGGTGAGGCGTTCGTCATTGTGGGCCCGGTGGATGAGGACACGGGTGCGCCGGTGGTGACGGCTGAGGATCCTCGGTGGATGGTGGCCGAGTCGGATCCTGCGCGCCCGCACAAGCTGCTGGCGGCGTTGAAGGTGTTGTGGGATGACATCGAGGGTGTGTCTCGGGCGTACCTGTATCTGCCGGGTCGTGTGTTTGTGGCGGTGAAGCCGTCGAAGACGCCGGTGGCGCGTCCGGTGTTCACGCCTCAGTCGTGGTCGTGGGATGCCGGCAAGGGCGGTGGTGGCGGGCAGCAGATCAACCATGCCCGGATACCGGTGGTGCGGTTCGTCAACAAGGATGGGGCGGGGGAGTACGAGTACCACCTGGATTTGATCGACCGGATCAACCACAACATCCTGCAACGGCTCGTGATTGCCAGTGGTCAGGCTTTCCGGCAGATGGCTGTCTCGGGTCTGCCGGACGAGGACGAGAACGGCAACGAGATTGACTGGTCCGATGCGTTCGTGATGATGCCGGGGGCGATGTGGCAGTTGCCGTCTGAGGCGAAGATGTGGGAGTCGCAGGTCACCGACCTGCGTCCGATCATCGAGGCAACCCGGGATGACATCACCCAGCTGAGCGCGGTGACGCAGACCCCGATGTACATGATGGCGCCGGCTGGGCAGAACCAGTCGGCGGAGGGTGCTGGGCTGTCCCGTGAGGGTTTGGTGTTTCGGGCGGGGGATCGGAAGGATCGGGCGGATCAGCCGTGGTCTGAGGTGATGTCGCTGGGGTTCTTGGAGTTGGGGGACACGAGACGCGCCGACGTGGCGAAGCTGACGACGATTTGGGCGCCGGTTGCCCGCTTGTCGTTGTCGGAGAAGGCTGATGCGGCGTCGAAGGCGCAGAACGACATGCCCCGCCGGTCTCGGTTGATCCACATTTGGGGTTGTACCCCGGACGAGGCCGATCGGATGATGTCGGAGTGGGTGGATGAGCAGATGTTCGCCGCCCAGTTGGCGCAGATGTTCGCCGCCCAGAATCCGCTGCCTGTGAACGAGCCGCAGCTGCCGTCGGCGGCTGTGCCGGCGCAGGTGCCGCCTGCGGAGGATCCGCTGGCCGGTTTGTCGTTGGAGGAGATCAGCCGGTCGGAGCCGGTGTCGACGGCGGTGAACTGATGCCGGGCGGCGACGGGCAGTTGACTGCTGCCGAGGTTGCGGCGCTGTACGCGTTGGTGCGGGCGCAGGCGGTGTTGCGGCAGCGGATCGTGGAGCAGGCGGTTGCTGCGGCCACGCTGCCGTGGACGGTGTTCGGCGGCTGGTGGTCGTCGGCGGAGATCGGCCAGCTTGTGGCGTCGGTTCTGCGGGTGGTGCAGCCGTTGCAGCGTCAGGCGGCGCAGGTGACGGACGCGTTTTTGGCCCGCCAGTTGTCGGTGACGACGGGCCGGCGGGTGGAGCCGGTTGGTGTGGTGGATGTGACCCGGTTGCGGCGTGCGTTGCCGGACCCGGGCGGGTCCGGCGCTGCCTCAGCGACCGGGTCGGTGGATTTGGCTGATGTGGGTGACGGCCGGGACGGCTCGTGGTTCACCGGGAATTTCATGCTGCGGGATGCCCCGGAGGTTGTGGACTACAGCCTGCCTGATGACGGCCGGGGCTGGATGAATCCGATGGTGGTGTACGGCAGGCCGGCGGACACGTACCGCTGGCAGGTGTCGGAGCGGAACACGTCGCCTGAGGTTGCGGTGGAGCGGGCGGTGTTGCGGGCCCGTCAGATCGCGGAGACGGATGTGGGGTTGGCGGTGCGCGCCCAGGCCCGCAAGGTGGCGGTGTCGAATCGGGCGGTGACGGGGACTCGGCGGATTCTGCATCCGGAGAAGTCGAAGGACGGCTTCTCGTGCGGCCTGTGTGTGGTGGCCGCAGACCGGATCTACAAGAAGACCGAGTTGATGCCCATTCACGGCGGCTGCAACTGTGAGACGGCGTTGATCGCCAACGGGGTTGATCCTGGCCTGGACTTGAACGTTCGCGACCTGGAGGCCATCTATGAGGCTGGTGGTGGGGCGCGTGGGGGCCGCCGGTTGCAGAACCAGGTGCGGGTGAGCATCACCGAGCACGGCGAGTTGGGGCCGATCCTGGTGCGGTCGAATCACCGGTTTGTGGATCCGGGCGAGGTCGCCCGGCGGAAGGTCAAGACGAGGGTTCGGCGTCGCTGGTCGGATCAGTCTCCGGCGCGGCGGCCGGGCGCGGTGGTGGAGTCTGCGGGGCCGGCGCGGCCGGTGCTGGAGCCTGGCCGGTTGCGGACGGCGGACATGCCTAGTGCGGCGGCTGTCGGCGGGTTGGGTGCCCGGCTTGCTGTGGGGGCGTTGGAGGCGTCGATCGCACGGCTGGAGGAGGCGCAGCGGCGGGGCGGGGATTGGTCTGCCCTGTTGGCGCGGCAGCGTGCGGAGTTGCGGCGTCTCCGAAATCTGACCTGAGCGTGTTTTCTGGGGCTGCGCCGGGTGTTGTGGGGTGCCTCCCGGCTGGGCTCTGGTCGTTGTCGGTTTGCGCCCCAGGATTGGAGCCCACCCAAGATGGCTCGTGTTCAGGTGTTGCTGTTGCCGCCGTACAGCGGCGACGGTCAACCGTTCGCGTTGATCGTGGACGGGGAGAACCGCCAGCTTGACTCGGATGGTGTCGCTGACGGGTGGCGAAGGTTCGCCGAGCAGGTCGGCGCACGGGGGGTCCTCGTCACGGACGCGCGTGTGGATGTCGCGGGTGATGAGCCTGCGGTGTCGAACGGCTTCGAGTTCGCTGAGTCGACGCTGGGTTCGGAACGGCTGGCTGCATGGGCGGATCAGCGTGATGCCCATCGTCGTGACGGCGGGGAGCCAGCATGACCGGCGGTGCGGTGCAGCTTCGTCTGACTGCCGGGGATGTTCCGTGCGCGGGGGTCGTGGTCAACGGGGAGTGCAAGACCGTGTCGGGCGGCGAGTGCGTCGGCCGCACCGTGTACGCGTGGGACAGCGGACGCAACTACCCGAGGCGTGGTTCCGTTGCCGAGGATGCGCTGCTGGGGTTCATTGCCGCCCACGGCATCGCTCCGAAGACGGTGGTGATCGGCAATGAGGTGTCGGTGCGGGTCCGCTGCGATGGCAGCCTGTGGTTGCACGTGTGGCGCGCGGTGAGCGAGGAGTTCCCGCTGTGCCCGCACTGCCCGTCCTGCTTGAAGCAGGAGCCGCTGGTGGTGCCGCTGGTTGCGCAGGTTCCTCCGGCGATGCTGGCGGGCGCGTTTGTTGATGACCGTGCCGTCGGGGTGCTGGTGCCGGGCGGAGGGGACTTTCTGTTCCGGTTCGGCCGGCTGCTCGGTGCCGGTGGGCGGGTCGCCCCAGCCGGTGGCGGCGACCAGGTGGGCATGGTGTTCGACAGTGCGTTCGTCGTGAAGTTCTCGGGGGACAGGGAGGTGAGCGGCTGATGCGCGCACACACCCTTGACTACCTGAAGCGAGACGGCAGGAGCCCTGGCGATGTGTTGTCCCGGGGGTTCTGGCTGTTCGGGGTGCCTCGGCCTCTGCTGATGTGTCGCCTGTTCGGCCACCGGCCGATGGTGGACGGCACGAACGGGTTCCGCGACGGCGACCCCGGATCGCGGTGGGTGGTGTGCGACCGGTGCGGCGAACGCCCGGACCCGCAGGGCTCCCTCGACCCGGCCGACTGGAACCTCGGCGACCGGTACGAGGGGCCGTGGTTGCTTGCGGTTCCCGACCGCTATCCGGACCGGGCCAACTTCCTGAAAGCCCTGAAGCACGTCAAGGGCGGGTACTCGCCGGGGAAGTGGCCGGCGCAGAACACTGGCACCCTCGGCGGGCAGCTCGTGGTCGGCGGCCGGTGGCCCCGTATCGGGTTCGGGTTGAAGGTCGGCAACACGGGGTCGGAGCACACCCTCGCCGCCGACGTGCACCTGCCGTGGATCGGTTCGCTGTACCTGCATACCGAACGGTTCGGGCGGGGTGTTGTCCGTCGGCTGAACCCGGTGGGCTACCAGTCGAAGGTGATCAGGTTCGAGGTCAGCAACGGTTCGTTGCTGTGGAAGCTGTGGGCCGACCGGGACGGCGGGTGGTCGTCGAAGGCCCCGTGGCGGGAGCGTGTCCGTAACGGGTCTGTGGGGGTCGATCCGCGCACGATCCTGCTCGGCCCGAAGCGGTATTCGTACACCGACCACGGGCCCCGGGTGGTAGAGACCGTGCTGATGCCGCACGGTGACAGCTACGAGGTGTCGTTGCAGTTGCAGCGGTGCTCGCTCGGCCGGAAGCGGGGACGGAAGACCCTGTCGTGGTCGGTGGACTGGAACGCAGCCGGGGGGATCCCGACGGAGCAGCCGAACCGGGGCCGGATCTTCGGGTCGGGTGTCACCGTCACGGACGCGTCGGTGGCAGCTGGGACGTGGCAGATCGAGGCTGCCGTCCAGATCGCCAAGGACATGTCAGCCCTGCGTGAACGCGAAGGTTGGGCTGCTTCTGCGGCGGTGGCTGGTTGACCGCCGACGTGGTGGTCGGCTGGGTGCATCCCGGCCAGGTGGACGCCCAGTTTATGGACTGCATGCTGCGGATGCTCGACCACGACCGCAGCCGGCACGGCAGGGTCGCCGGCTACGCGGGGATGCACTGTTCGGCGAACGTGTCGTCGGGCCGTAACCGGCTGGCCGCCTGGTTCCTGGACGAGACGCCTGCTGACTGGCTGCTGATGGTCGACACGGACATGGTGTGGCAGCCTGACGACCTCGATCGGCTGCTGGCCAACGCCGACCCGGTGCGGGCTCCGATCGTGGGTGGGCTGTGTTTCGCCCGTGACTACGAGTCGGGGCTGATCTGGCCGACCCTGTTCCATCCGGAGCCGGTCGACGGCAGCACCGTTTTCCTTCGCCTCGACCGGTGGCCCGGCAACACCCTGTTCGAGGTTGGTGGGACGGGTGCCGCGTTCCTGCTGGTGCATCGTGCCGTCTTGGAGAAGGTGCGGGCAGGTGGGTTCTCCCGCGCGTTCCCCTGGTTCCAGGAGACGGAGAACCCGGTCGGCAGGGTCAGCGAGGATTTGACGTTCTGTGCCCGAGCCCGCGCCGTCGGCGCACCGGTGCACGTGCACACGGGTGTGGAGGTGGGGCACCGCAAGTCGCAGGTGATCGGTGTCGCCGACTACCTCGCGCAGGTCGCCGCCCCGTAGCTGCTGTTTCTGTTCATTCGGCCCGTCGCCTTGTGGTGGCGGGTCTTTCGTATGCCCGTCACGGGCACCGACCCGACATGGGAGTCCTGTAATGACCGCTCCGACCGAGCCGGCTGCCGTACCTGCGGCCCCGGCGCAGCCCACCCCACCCGCACAGCCCGCGCCCGCCCCAGCGCCGGCTCCGGTGCC
>NZ_JBEPEQ010000134.1:0-13639 GCF_040300925.1 Micromonospora sp. NPDC000207 | reverse complement strand
ATCCGCCCCGCGTGGACGGTCCGGCGGTGGGGATTCGGACCCGGTGGCGGCCCCGGGGGCGGCTTCCCCGGCATCGGTGAGCGGCCCGCCGGTGCTTTCGGCGCCCGTAGCGGCGACGGGCCGACCGACGGTGACGGCGACGACGGCCGAGTCGGAGGTGACTGGCGCCCCCGAGGTGACGGGCCACCCCGAGGTGACGGATCACCCCCGGGTGACGGGCCACCCCGAGGTGACGGATCACCCCCGGGCGGCGGGCCGGGCCCGGGGGGCGGGCGGCCCCGAGGTGGCGCCGGGGGGTTGCTCGACGCCCGGGAGCCCAGCGAGGAGCTGCGTACCCTGCTGACCGTCGATGCCGACTCCTACACCTGGGTCGCTGCCACCGTCGGCTCGAACAACGCCTCCGGATACCAGCTGGCTACCGGCCGTCCGGTGATGGCCGTCGGCGGGTTCAACGGCAGCGACCCGTCGCCCACCCTGGCCCGCTTTCAGCAGTATGTGGCCGAGGGACGGATCCACTACTTCCTCGGCGGGGGCGGCTTCAACGCGATCGGGGGCAGCGACGTCTCCGGCGACATCGCCGGGTGGGTGGCGGCGAACTTCACCGCCGAGACCGTCGACGGCGTCACCCTGTACGACCTGACCGGCACGAGGGAGGGCTGACATGATCGGCGCTGAAGAGTCGCGGGCGATCCCGGTTGCCCGGACGGACACTCCGACCCCCGTCCTCGACGTGGTGGTCCCGGTCCACAACGAGGAGACCGACCTCGGCCCCTGCGTACGGCGGCTGCACGCCTACCTGACCGGACACCTGCCGTACCCGTTCCGGATCACCGTGGCAGACAACGCCAGTGTGGACGGCACCCTGGCGGTGGCGCACCGCCTCGCCGCCGACCTGCCCGAGGTCTGCGTCCTGCACCTGGCGGCGAAGGGACGGGGGCGGGCCCTCCACGCGGCCTGGTCGGCCTCACCGGCACCGGTGCTGGCCTACATGGACGTCGACCTCTCCACCGACCTCGCCGCCCTCCTGCCGTTGGTGGCGCCCCTCATCTCCGGCCATTCCGACCTGGCCATCGGGACCCGGTTGGCCGCGACGTCACGGGTGGTGCGGGGAGCCAAACGGGAGATCATCTCCCGGGGCTACAACCTGCTGCTGCGCGGCACCCTGGCTGCCCGGTTCTCCGACGCGCAGTGCGGTTTCAAGGCGATCCGGGCCGATGTCGCAGTGGAACTGCTGCCGCTGGTCCGGGACACCGGATGGTTCTTCGACACCGAGTTGCTGGTGCTGGCGCAGCGGACCGGGCTTCGGATCCACGAGGTGCCTGTGGACTGGGTCGACGATCCGGACAGCCGGGTGGACATCGTCGCCACCGCCCTGGCGGACCTGCGGGGTATCGCCCGGTTGGGGCGGGCACTGCTCACCGGGGCGCTGCCCCTGGCCGGGTTGCGCGACCGGCTCGGCCGGTCACCGTTGGGTCGGCCCCGGGGTCGGGTGCCCGCCGGGCTGGCCGGTCAGCTCGCCCGGTTCGCCGGTGTCGGAGTGGCCAGCACCCTCGCCTACCTGCTGCTCTACCTGGGCGGTCGGATGGTTCTCGGGCCGCAGGCGGCGAACCTGGTGGCGCTGCTGGTCACGGCGGTGGCGAACACGGCGGCGAACCGGCGGTTGACCTTCGGCATCACCGGTCGCCGCCACACCGTCCGCCACCACCTGCACGGGTTGCTCGCCTTCGCCCTGGGGTTGGGACTGACCAGTGGCTCCCTGGCCGTCCTGCACGCCGTGTCGACCGACGGCCCCCGCCTGGTGGAACTGGCGGTCCTCGTCACCGCGAACCTGGCCGCCACGGTGCTGCGTTTCGTCGTGCTCCGGCTGGTCATGCACCACGAACGGGTCTGAGCCGGGCCGCGCCTGGCAGACTCCGAAGGCGTGTATCGGGAGCGTCGCTGCGGGATCGCCGGGGCCGTGCTGTGGACCAGGGCGTCGCCGGCCGACGCCGACACCGTCAGGGTCCTTCCCGACGGTTGCCTCGACCTGATCTGGTCCAGCCGGTCCGGTCTCCTGGTGGCCGGTCCGGACCGGCGCGCCCACCTCGGCCCCGACGAGCCGGGGCAGTGGTGGGTGGGCCTGCGTCTGCCGCCCGGCGTGGGACCGGCGGTCCTCGGGGTCCCCGCCGACGAACTACGCGACCGGCGGGTGCCGTTGGCCGACCTGTGGGGGGCGGGACCCGCCGACCGGGTGGCCGCGTCGGCGGTCGGGGCCCCACCCCGGCCCGTCGGCGGGGACCCGGGCCGGTGGCCGGGGTCGGTCCGTCCCCCGGTGGACCTCGGCCGGGTGGCCCGGGCGCTGGAGGCGGTCGCCGTGGACCGGCTCCACCGGGCCGACGGGCCGGATCCGGTCGGGCTCCGGGTGGCCGCCAGCCTGGCGACGGGGACGAGCGTGGCCGCGACCGCCGCCGAGGTCGGCCTCGACGCGCGGGCCCTGCACCGGCGGTGTCGCCGCCTGTTCGGGTACGGCCCGAAGACCCTGGCCCGGATCCTGCGGATGCGGCGGGCGCTGGCGATGGCCCGCACCGGTACGCCCCTGGCGGAGGTGGCGGCCCGCGCCGGGTACGCCGACCAGGCGCACCTCGGTCGGGACGTCCGGGATCTGGCGGGGGTGCCGCCCCGGGTGTTGCTGGGACGGTGACCTCGCCCGGGGAGGTGACCCCGGGTCCGAGGGGGTGCCCGTCTCTCAGGCGGTGGTGGGCAGGGGTGCGAAGAGGTCAACCGTGGTGCCGTCCGGGTCGCGGAGGACGGCGTACCGCTGCCCCCACGGGGCGTCCCACGGCTCCCGGTGGCCGGTGAACCCGGCACCGGTCATGTCGGCGTACCCGTTGTCCACCTCGGCCGGGGTGTCGTAGCGGAACGCCAGGGCGGCCCCGCCTCCGCGCCCCGGGGACCAGTCGGGGTCGACCGACCGGGCGACCTCGGCGGTGTCCCACGCCAGGCGGAGCCCGTGGGGGAGGGTGACCTCCACGTGGGGTTGGTTCTCGGCTCCGGGCGGGATGTCCAGGCCGAGGCGGCGGTAGAAGTCGAGGGCGCGGGCCATGTCGGTGGCCACGATGCCGATCATGTCGAGTCGCGGTGTCATGTCGACGACGCTAGGCGAGGTCCGGTCGGTCGGTCTTGAACGAAACGGACAACCCGGTCGAGGGAGTCCACCGGTGTCGCCCCAAGCAGGCAAACCGTCGCGTAACGTACTAAAGAGATGAAAGGTCGTTGACGGGGCAGATCGTGCACGTCGGCGCATCGGCGGCGTCGGATCGGCGCGACGGCAGGAGGGAGCGGACGGTGATCGACCTTGCCTACCTGGATGCGGGTTCCGGCAGCCTGATCGTGCAGGCGGTGGTCGGCGGGGCGGCCGGGGTGGTGGTGGCCGGCAAGCTCTACTGGCGGCGACTCGTCGACCGGTTCCGCCGGCAGCGCACCGACCGGAACTGACCAGGGGCGGGGACGATGGCGATCTCCGACATGTCGGTCCGGACCGAACCCGGGTCCTTCCGCGACCCCGGCAACCAGGTCTTCTACCACGGCGGCGACGTCCTGCGGGGCCTGGACCCGACGGCGGCGCAGCAGTGGCTGGCCCTGTCTGCCACCGAGTTCTTCCCGGCCCTGCTGGCCGAGGGGAAGATCTGCCCCACCGAGGCGGTCGACCCGGTCCGGGTGCCGACCGGCAGCCGGTGGGCCACGGTCCTGCGGCACGAGCGGATCCCCTTCGTCTCCCACCCGTACGAGTGGTCGTTCGGGATGTTGCGCGACGCGGCCCTGCTGCACCTGGAGATCCTGCGCTCGGCCCTGTCGGCGGGGTTCACCACCAAGGACGGGTCGGCGTACAACCTCCAGTGGCGGGGGGCGAGCCCGGTCTTCATCGACGTGGGCTCGTTCGAGCCGGTCCGCGACGGCGAGCCGTGGGCCGGCTACCGGCAGTTCTGTCAGACCCTGCTCTATCCGCTGCTCGTCACCGCCCATCTCGGCCTCGACTTCCGGCCCTGGCTGCGGTCCCAGGTCGACGGCATCGAGGCCGACCAGATGCGCCGCCTGTTCACCGGGACCCGCCGTCTCCTGCGCGGGGTCCCGGCCCACGTCCACCTGCACGGTGCGATGCAGGCCCGCAACGCCGAGGCCAGCACCACCGACGTCCGGGCCCAACTGCGGGCCGCCGGGTACTCCCGGGACCTGGCGTTGGCGACGGTACGCGGGATGGAGCGCCTCGTGCGCCGCCTCGACCACCGTCCGTCGGCCGGACACTGGGCCGACTACCAGCGCACCTGCGGGTACTCCGGTGCCGACCGGGAGGCCAAGGAGGGGTTCGTCGACACCGCGCTGGCCTCCGCCGGGTATCCGGGCCTCGTGCTCGACCTGGGCGCCAACGACGGCAGGTACTCCCGGATCGCCGCCCGCCACGCCGAGTACGTGGTCGCCGTCGAGCAGGACCCGGACGTGGTCGACGCCCTCTACCGGACGCTGCGCGCCGAGGGGGAACGGCGGATCCTGCCGGTGGTGACCGATCTGGCCGACCCCTCGCCGGGGGGCGGGTGGCGGGGCGTCGAGCGGGCCGGTTTCGCCGACCGGGCCACCGCCGACGTCGCCCTCGCCCTGGCCGTCGTGCACCACCTCGCGCTCGGGCGCAACGTGCCGCTGCCGGAGGTCCTCGACTGGCTGGTCGGCTGTGTCGTCCCGGGTGGACGCCTGGTGGTGGAGTTCGTCCACCCGGAGGACCCGATGGCCCGTCGGCTGCTGGCGAACAAGCCCGACGGGCTCTTCCCCGACTACCGGCGCACGACCTTCGAGGCGCTCCTGACCCGCCGGGGGCGCATCGAGCGGCAACGGGAACTGCCCTCGGGCACCCGGACCCTGTACCAGGTGGCGGTGTGACAGGTCCGGTCCGCCCGACCGCCCCGGACCCGTCCGGATCCGACCCGGACGGGCCCTCGACGCCCGAGCACCGCCCCGGCGAGGGGCGGCGGGCCGGATGGCGGGCCGAGGTCCGCCGCCTGCTGGAGGTCACCGCCCTGGTCGGCCTGGTGGTCACCCAACCGCTGCTCGACGTCCTGGGCCGCAGCCCCGACTTCTTCCTGTTCCACGGGGCCTCCCCCGGTGAGGTGGCCGCACTGGTGGCGCTGGTCGCCCTGGTCCCCACCGTGTCGCTCGGCCTGGTCGGGGCGGTCAGTCGGGTGGCCGGGCGAGCCGTCCGGGCCGGTACGCACACGCTGCTGGTCGGCCTGCTGGTGGCCGCGCTCGCGGTCCAGGTGGGGCGGCACGTCACCCCGGTACGCGGGGTGCCGCTGCTGGTGGCGGCGGTGCTGGTCGGCGCGGCGGCGGCGTACGCCCACCGGCGGTTCGCGGTCCTGGGGCGGGTCCTGCGGGTGGCCGCGCTCGGGCCGGTGGTCTTCGTCGCGCTCTTCGTGCTGGTCTCGCCGACCTCGGCGGTGGTGCTGCCGACCGGCCCGGTCGGGGCGGCCGGGCAGGCCCACGGCTCCGGCCCCCGTCCTGCGGTGGTCCTGCTGGTCCTCGACGAGCTTCCGTTGGTGAGCCTGCTCGGCGCTGACGGGCGGATCGACGCCGACCGCTATCCGCACTTCGCCGAGCTGGCCGCCGGGTCGACGTGGTACCCCGCCGCCTCCGGGGTCAGCGGGTGGACACCGTACGCGCTGCCGGCGATGCTGACCGGCCGCTACCCGGCGGTGCCGGCGGCCCCGCACTACTCCCGGTACCCGGACAACCTGTTCACCGCCCTCGGCGGGTGGTACGACGTCCGGGCGCAGGAGAGCATCACCCGTCTCTGCCCGCCCAGCCGCTGCGACCAGCCGGTCCGCCCGGAGCAGGGGCTGGGGGTGCTGACCCGGCGCAGCGCCGACCTGCTGGGGCAGATCGTCGCCCCGCAGGACAGCCGGATCGACCCGGAGGCGTCGTATCGGGAACCGAGCAGTGCCGAGGTGGCGGTGGACGCCGCCGAGGCGGCTCCGGCCGATCCGAAGTTCCGCTGGGACCGGCTCAACGAGAGCCAACCGACCCGGTTCACCGCCTTCCTCGACGACCTGCGTCCCAGCGACAGGCCGACGCTGCACTTCCTGCACCTGCTGATGCCGCACGCGCCGTGGACGTACCTGCCCTCCGGGGCCCGGTACGACGCGCCGGACGAGCTGCCGAACGAGGGTGCCGGCTGGGTGGACCTGGCCCGGCAGCGGCACCTGGCCCAGCTCGGGTACACCGATCGGCTGATCGGGGAGACGCTGCGGACCCTGCGCGAGCGGGGCCTGTACGACGACTCCCTGCTGGTGGTCACCGCCGACCACGGGGTGAGCTTCACCCAGGGGGTGCAGGGTCGGGGGCTGGACGCCCTGCGGGCCCAACCGGGGCAGGTGGCCGGGGTGCCCCTGTTCGTCAAGACACCGGGGCAGCGGGTGGGGCGCGTGGACGAACGCAACTGGGAGCACGTCGACCTGTTGCCGACCATCGCCGACGAGGTCGGGATCCGGCTTCCCGGGCCGGTGGACGGGCGTTCCGCCCGGCAGACGCCCCGGGACCGGACCGACAAGCGCTTCTACGACAGTCCCGGCCAGGCGGTGACCATCCCGGGCGGCGTGCCGGCCGTACCACTGGTGTCGCCGCCGCACCCGCTGGTCGGCACCACCGTCGGTGAGGTGCCGGAGTCCGGGCAGGAGGCCCGGGTGGTCGGCCTCGACGCGTTCGACGCCGTCGATCCGGACGAGGGTCGGCTGCCCGCGCTGGTGTGGGGCACGGTGCCGGACGGGGTCCCCGACGGCACCCTGCTGGCGGTGGCCGTCAACGGTCGGATCGCGGCTGTCGTCCCGGTGGTTCCCGAGCATCCGGATGGTCGGCGTTTCGCCGCCTTCATGCCCGACGACCGGTTGTTCGTCGCCGGGGTCAACCGGCTGGACGTCTACCGGGTGGACGCCGACGGCGCGCTGCGCCGGCTGGCCCTGTCCTGAGGGTTCCAGCGGTGCCGGGATAGCCCGACACGATCACACGACATGTCACCGTTCATCCGTTTCTGCCGGCAGCTTTCGCGTGGCCTGACGACCACCGTCCGCAGCGAGCCCGCCGCCGGGCGGTCCGAAGGTTTTCCGTCCGAGGGCCGGGTATTCCAAGGTTTCCACTGTTGTCGGGGCTTCGCAGGACAGAGGTTTTCCGATCATACCGGTCGGGAATGGGGTGACGCATGCCTCACCCCCGATCCGCGGCAAGCGGTATCTCTGCCTCCGTGTTTACGGTAAAAGCGAAGGCAATTCAAAAGATCTGCCGGCGAAGCGAGGAACCACATGACGGAAGTCAAGCTCGATCACCCGGGTGGGCAGCTCTCGATGCCTGTGCAGAACGCGGTCGAGGGCCCCCCGGGCGTCGGGGTGAGCAAACTCCTGAAGGAGACCGGGCTCGTCACCTACGACCCGGGCTTCGTCAACACCGCCTCCTGCTCCTCCGCCATCACCTACATCGACGGTGATGCGGGGATCCTGCGATACCGGGGCTACCCGATCGAGCAGCTGGCCAAGCAGTCCTCCTTCCTGGAGGTCTCGTACCTGCTCATCTACGGTGAGCTGCCCACCGAGACCCAGCTGACCGAGTTCACCGAGCGGATCCGCCGGCACTCGCTGCTGCACGAGGAGATGCGTCGGTTTTTCGACGGCTTCCCCCGCGAGGCCCACCCGATGGCGGTGCTCTCCTCGGCGGTCAGCGCGCTGTCGACCTTCTACCAGGACAGCCTGGACCCGTTCGACAAGGAACACGTGGAGATGTCCACGGTCCGGCTGATGGCCAAGGTGCCGACCATCGCGTCGTACGCCTACAAGAAGTCGATCGGCCAGCCCCTGCTGTACCCGGACAACTCCCTCGGGTACGTGGACAACTTCCTGCGGATGACCTTCGGCGTACCGGCGGAGCCCTACGAGGTCGACCCGGTCATGGCCAAGGTGCTGGACATGCTGTTCATCCTGCACGCCGACCACGAGCAGAACTGCTCCACGTCGACCGTGCGACTGGTCGGCTCCAGCAACGCCAACCTCTTCGCCTCGGTCTCGGCCGGGGTCAACGCCCTGTTCGGGCCGCTGCACGGCGGGGCGAACCAGGCGGTCCTGGAGATGCTGGAGAAGATCCAGGCCTCCGGCGGCGACGTCAAGTCCTTCGTCCGCAAGGTCAAGGACAAGGAGGACGGCGTCAAGCTGATGGGCTTCGGCCACCGGGTCTACAAGAACTACGACCCGCGCGCCGCCATCGTCAAGGAGGCCGCCCAGGACGTCCTCGGGCGGATGGAGGTGGCCGACCCGCTGCTGGACATCGCCGTGCAGCTGGAGGAGATCGCCCTCGCCGACGACTTCTTCGTCTCCCGGCGGCTCTACCCGAACGTGGACTTCTACACCGGCCTGATCTACAAGGCCATGGGCTTCCCGACGAAGATGTTCACGGTGCTGTTCGCCCTCGGTCGGCTGCCGGGCTGGATCGCCCAGTGGCGTGAGATGATCGGCGATCCGGAGACCAAGATCGGCCGTCCCCGGCAGCTCTACACCGGCTCCGCCGAGCGGTCCTACACCCCCTTCGGGGAGCGCTGAGAGCGACACCACGTCCGACGGCACCGGCCGCGTACCCGATCGGGTACGCGGCCGGTGCCGTTCGACGCCTCGGCCGGGGAGGGTGCCCGCCCGGCCGGACGGATCAGTGGTGGTGCTCCTCCTCGTGGGCGGTGTCGGGAAGGTCTCCCAGCACTTTGTTGATCACGTGGATCCGGGCGCCCGTCGCCTGGTAGTCGGCGCAGACCGTGTCGGCCCGGTCGGCCACCCGCGCCCCCGTCTCGGCCGAGGTGACAGTCACCGGGGTACCGGCGAGCGTGGTCACCGTCCCGGCGGCCACCAGGTCGGCGACCGGGTACGCCCCGGTCAGCACGTGCTCCCGCAGCAGCCCCCGGAGGGTCTCGGTCTCCTTGAGCAGCAGCTGGTCGACGTTCTCGGTGGAGAACTTGGCCCGGAACGCGTCGTCGGTCGGTGCCAGGACGGTGATCGCCCCGGCGGCCGACAGCTCCTCGGCCATCCCGGTGGCGCGTACCGCCGCCTCGAAGGTGGTGAGCACCGGAATCCAGGTGAGGGCCACCCCGGGCGACTGGTCCGCCAGGGAGTTCGGGTTGCCCGGCTCGGTCCCCGAGGGCAGCACGTCGCACAGGGGACCGGTGACAGCGACCGGGGTGCTGTCGGCGGCCCGGTCCGCCGGGCCGGAGTCGGCCTCCGGCGAGCCGGTGCACCCGGCCACCGCGATCAGCAGGGACAGGGCGAGGCCGACCACCGCCCGGGCGGGCCGCCGGTGAGCGGCCCCGGACGCGGGACCGGGGATGAGCGTGTCGGACACGGGTTCTCCACTCGATTGCCGGGAAGGGGGTACCGGCAGGCCGGCGCGGGGCCGACCTGCCGGTACCCGTCGTCAGGTCGAGGTCAGCAGGTCACAGCGCTGCGCACTGGCTGCGCTTGGGCCCCGTGACGGAGTTGGCGACCTCCATGTTCGTCGGCACCGGCGAGTTGCCGGAGCAGCTCAGCGGACCGTTGACGCTGTTGCCGGCCACCAGCGGGGCCACACCCGCGCTGTTGACCACGTCGACCGGGCCGGACAGCTTGTTGCCGACCACGACCACCGGACCCTGGGTGCCGGTGGCGCGGACCGGACCGTTGACGGTGCTGTCGGTCAGGACGAACCCGGCGGCACCGGTGGCGTCCACCGGACCGTTGATCGAGCTGCCGTTGACGATCAGGGTGGCACCGGGCTGGACCCGGACCGGACCCCGGACGGTGGCCCCGTCGAGGCAGGCGACGCCGGAGACGACGAGCTGGCCGTTGCGGGTGCCGGTCAGGGTGGGGGCGATCCGCTCACCGGCGACCAGGCCCTCGACTGCCTGCTCGTCGAGGAGCAGCGGGACCAGGCCCCGCTCGGGCTGGGAGAGCGGGACGAGGTAGCCGTCGGCAACCTTGATCACCTTCCAGCCGTGGGCGGCGAGCCGCTGGGCCACAGTGGTGCGCTGACCCGCCGGGCCGTCGGTGCGCTCACCGTTGTACTGCGCCTCGGTCAGCCGGTACGCGCACGGTGCCTGCTCCAGGATCCGGTTCGGAGTGGGGGCGTCCACCGGCGGCGGGTTCTCGCCCGGGTGCGGGGCGGGGTGGGCCTTGACCTCGTGGGAGCCCCGGAACACGATCCGGCCCTCGTTGGCGGACTGGAACCTGATCGCCTCCGACCGGGCGGTGGTGATCTTGGTGACGTTGGCGCTGTGGTAGGCCAGGAACTGGTTGAACGTCCACAGCGACGAGTAGGTCTTGCGCCGACGGTTGTTCGCGGTGTTGCTCTCGTCCGGCCGGGTCGGGCCGCCGGCGCTGCGCAGCTCCAGCAGGGAGTTGACAACGTTCTTCAGGCCGAGGGTGTTGCGCAGGATGGTCTCCTCGCCCAACCCCACGTTCGCCCCGGTACAGCTGTAGGGGCAGGCCCACCAGCCGTCCTTGGCGCCCTCGGTGTACATGTGGCCCTCGATCATGTTCTGCGACTCGTCGAAGATCCCCTGCGCGACGTTGCGGTGTCGCGGCGGCAGCATCGGCAGGTCACCGGTGTTGGAGTTGCCGTACTCGTGGCCGTCGTAACCGGCGATCGGCCGGTAGTCGCGGATCATCTCCACGAAGGCCCGGGTCTCCGGCTGACGGATCAGCGAGTAGTCCCGGTTCAGGTCCTGACCTGTCGAGTTGCCCCGGCTGCCGGTCGCCCGACCGTCGCCGTTGAGGGTCGGCACGATCAGCATGGTGGTCTTCGACAACCGGTCGAGGGTGGTGCTGTCGTCGGTGAACGCCAACTGTCGGGCCAGGATCAGGCAGCCCTCGCGGTCACCCGGCTCGTTGCCGTGCACGTTGCAGTTGACCAGCAGGGGGTTGGTAGCGGCCACCGCCTCCGGGGTCGCCGGTGGGGTGGGGTAGCCGATGACGAACATGTTGATCGGCCGGTTCTGCAGGGTGCGGCCGATCTCCACCACCCGGACCCGGTCGCTGCCCTCGTCGATCGCGGCGGTGTACGCGTACTCGTTGACGTCGCTTGTGTACTGCGCGCCGAGGGTGTTCTCCCACTGGGTCCGCAGGTTCTGGCCGGGGACGGCGGGGTCGCCCCAGTGGGCGCGGGCGGTGCCGGTGACCGGGGCCGAGTACGGCTGGGCCTCGGTGCCGAACCGGGCCCGGACCCGCCACTGGAAGCTGTTGCCCGGGGCGAATCCGGCGTCGGCGAAGGTCGGCTCGGAGTTGTTGATCTGACGGTTCGGGCGCCAGATGCCGACGACCACGGCGTTGCCGGTGGCGGTCCCGTCCGCTGCCACCGGGGTCCGCTCGATCTGGTAGTCGGTCGCCCCGTCGACGTGGGTCCAGGAGAGCGTGGCGAAGCCGTCACCCTGGACGACCGAGACGCCCTGGACCTGGTTCGGCTCCGCCTGCTGCAGGAGGGCGGGCAGTTGCCCGTGCGCCTGCGACGGCACCGCCGTCGCCGCGAGCACGCCTGCGAGCAGGGCGGAGAACACACCGGCCGTTGTCCGTCTGTATCTCAAAGGGGATCTCCAAACAGGAGGAATGGCTGGGGGTACGCACAGCACACCCCCGGCCGACCCGTCACGGGCCCGTCACCTGGGATTCTTGAGGATCATCTGAGGTTGACGGCCTGTTCACCCGGCGCGTAGCCGGTAACCGACGCCCCGGACGGTCTCGACGAGCCCGGCGTCGTCGAGCTTGCCGCGCAGGGCCGCGACGTGGACGTCGAGGTTGTGTCGGGTGGCCCAGGTCGTCTGCCAGACGTCGAGCTGCAACCGGTCCCGGGGCACCACCGACCCCGCCTGCCGGGCCAGCGCCACCAGCAGGTCGAACTCCTTACGGGCCAGGCTGACCTCCCGCTCGGCCACCCAGACCCGGCGGGCGTCGAGGTCGATGCGGAGGGTCCCGACCTGGAGCGACGCGCTCGTGGTCCGGGTGCTGCGGGTGGTCCGACGCATCACCGCCTCGATGCGGGCCTGCAACTCCACCATCGAGAACGGTTTGACGACGTAGTCGTCGGCACCGGCCCGGAGCCCGGCGACCCGGTCGTACTCCTCGGCCCGGGCGCTGACGGCGATGATGGCGACGTCCTCGTCGACCTGGCGGATCCGTCGGCACACCTCCAACCCGTCCCGGTCGGGCAGGTTGAGGTCGAGCAGGACGAGGTCGACAGGGTCGGCCCGGACCGCCTCGGCGGCGGTCATCGCCGCGACGACCTGGTGTCCCCGGCGTCGCAGGGCCTTGGAGAGGGCAGCGGCCACGCGCAGGTCGTCCTCCACCAGCAGCACCCGCACCCGCAACCCCCTCGGACCTCGTCCCGGTCGCCGTCCATGCGAGTCTGTCGGATCAGAACAGGCCTGACCAGTGCGGATACAAGATCGTAACCGCAGTGGGGGCCGTGCCGACAGCGTGTGGCGACGTTCGGACAGCCTTCGGCGTACCGGTCGGGGCGTCGATCGGGTCGGGACACGTCGGTCCCGACGGCGACGGTGCGCGTCGCCGCCGGGACCGACCGGTGCTCAGCGCAGGCCGGCGGCGGCCAGGAGGTTGCCCGCACCCACCGGGGGCAGCGCCCGACCCTGGGTCATCTGCCGGTTCGCCCGCTCGGCGGTGAAGGCGGCGTCCTGACTGATCGCTGTGGCGTAGGCGGTGGCGGTCCGGTGCGCGATAGCGGTCCAGCCGTACTGCTCGTGCACCATGCTCCGGGCCCGTCGGGCCAGGCGGCGAGCCCGCTCGGTGTCCGACAGCAGCGCGTGCACCGCCTCGGTGAGCCCGTGCGGGTCCTGCGGCGCGAACGTCATCCCGGTGACCCCGGGCTCGACGATCTCGGCCAGTCCACCGGTGGCGGCCACCGCCAGGGGCGCCCCCGCAGCGGCCCCCTCCAGGGCCACCATGCCGAAGGGCTCGTAGATGCTCGGCACCGCGAAGCAGTCCGAGGCGGCCATCATCGCCGGCAGGTCGGTGCCGCCCAGGAAACCGGGCATGGTGACGGTCCCGCCGAGACCGAGCCGGTGGACCTCCGCCTCCAGCTCCGCCCGGTACGGCCCGTCACCGGCGATCACCACCCGCAGCCCCGGGTGCCGTTCGCGCAGCCGGGGCAGGCCGGCGATGAGGTGCTGCACGCCCTTCTCGTAGACCAGCCGACCCGCGAAGGTGACGAGGGGACCGTCCCCGGCGAACCGGGACCGGGCGGCGGCGACCGCCGAGGTGGGCACCCGCCACCTGTGGGTCTCGACCCCGTTGGGCACCACGTCGACCCGTCCGGTCGGCACCCCGAACAACGCCCCGACCTCGTCGCGCATGTACCCGGAGCAGACGATGACCCGGCCGGACTCGTTCGCCAGCCACTGCTCCACCCCGTGGATGGTCCGGTTCATCTCCTCCGGCAGCCAGCCCTGGTGCCGTCCGGCCTCCGTGGCGTGGATGGTGCTCACCAGCGGGATGTCCAGGTGGTCACGCAGCGTCATCGCGGTGTGGGCGACGAGCCAGTCGTGGGCGTGGACCACGTCGTAGGCGCCGGCCTCGGTGGCGCGCAGGGCGGCGCGGGTGAGGGTGTGGTT
>NZ_JBEPEQ010000133.1:0-13686 GCF_040300925.1 Micromonospora sp. NPDC000207 | reverse complement strand
GCCGCCGCGGCGGGGGAGGACGCCGGGGAGGGCTCCGGGGCGTCGACCGGGCTCGGGGTGGCCGGACTGGTCGCCGGGCTGGCCGGGCTGGTGCTGGGCGGGCTGGCGTTCGTCCGTACCCGTCGGGAGACCCCGGCGGTCGCGGCGGCACCGACCGAGCCGAAGAGCTGACCGACAGCGATCGTCGGCCCGTCGGGTGTTCCCGGCGGGCCGACGCCCTTTCCCCGATGCTTCGCGGCGATATCCGCTGAATGTCTCCTTTGCCTGGGTAAGGTCGGCCGGGTACCGGGCCGAGGAGGGGAAGACGGATGCGGTTCGCGCGGTCGATCGCCGGGTTGCTGTTGCTGCTCGTCGGGGTGCTGACGGTCACCGCCGGGGGCCTGCTGGGCCTCGTCGCCCGGCACGCCGACGACGGCACGGCCTTCACCACCCGCTTCGAGCCGGTCCGTACCACCGGGCACGCCGTCGTCGTCGAGGACCTGACCGAACTGGTCGACGCCGACCTACCGTTCGCCCGGACCGGCGGCGGCCGGATCCGCCTGGACGCCGACACCGGCGGCACCCCCGCCTTCGTGGGCCTCGCCCCGACCGAGGAGATCCGCCGGTGGGCGGCCGGGGTCCCGCACGCCACGGTGCGGCGGGTCGCCCTGTCCCGAGGACCCCTGCCGGTACGCCTCGACCCCGCCGCCGCGTCGCCGCGCACCGCCGGGCCGGTGGTCTCCCCCCGGCAGGTCCCCTGGGTCCGCCAGGGCGTCGGCACCCTGGAATGGCGACCGCAGGACCTGACCGGACAGCGGCTCGGTCTGGTGGTGATGCGGACCGACGGACGGCCTGGCCTGGCCCTGGACCTACGGGGCCGGTGGACCCTCGGCTGGCTGCCCGCCCTGACCGCAGGGCTGCTCGCGGGCGGGACCCTGCTCGCCGCTGCCGGCCTGGCGGTGCTGCTGCGCCGCGCCCGCCCTCGGGAGGTGGTGTTCGTCGTCGAGCCCGACCAGGTGCCGGTGCTCGCCGGTCGCCTCGGGGTCACCTCGCTCAGCGGTCTCGGCGCGCGGCCGACCCGACCCGACGAGCGGGAGCCGGTCGGGGTCGGCGCCCGCCCGCTCTTCGGCTCCGAACCGGGGTCTCCGGGCGGCGACCTCGGTGGACCACCCCGACCCCGGCCGACCGGCCCCGGGCCGACCGCGCTGACCTGGCCCCCGACCGGGCCGCAGGCCACCCCCCGACCGCTCACAGTGCCGAGTCGGCTGCGTCCCGCCGCCCCGCCCGAGCGCTGAACCGACCCCGACCCCCGGTCGGCCCTGGCTCCCCGGTCGGCCCTGGTCCCCGGTCGGCCCTGGCTCCCCGGTCGGCCCTGGTCCCCGGTCGGCCCTGGCTCGTGCACGGCGCTGCTGCCCCGGTCGACCCTGGTCCCTGGTCGGCCCTGGCTCGTGGTCGGCGCTGGTGCCCGGCCTGTGGCCGGTTTGCCCGGGCATCCGCCACCACGACGATGGCCCTCCGTGCTGCCGACACGGAGGGCCATCTGCACCGGGGGATCGGTGCCGTCCGGGAGCGTCCCGTCCGGGGAGAGGACGGGCTACTTGTGCGCTCTTGCGTCAGATTAGCGGAAAAGAGGGTTACTCGGGACTTCTGTCCGATTCATCTGCCGTTCGAGGTGTTCTCGGGGACGCCGTTCGAGGTGTCCCCCGGATCGGCAGAGCCGCCACCAGGACCACGCTGAGCAGGACGTACATGTTCCGGACCAGGAAGTCGGCGGGGGAGTCGGTCCGTACCGGAGAGACCCCCCAGTCCTGGAACGTCACCACGCCGTATGTGATCAACAGCCAGGTGCCGACGGTCAGCGCGAGGTACCACCGACGTCGCCGACGCCCCGCCGCCGTCCCCCGGTCCGCGTCGAGCACCGCCCCCACCAGCACCACCACCGCCGGCACGAACCAGTAGATGTGGTGCGTCCAGGTGATCGGGGATACCAGGGCGGCGACCAGCCCGGTCAGGGTCAGGCCGGTCAGGTGGTCACCAGAGCGGGCCGCCCGGACCGCCCGCCACAACCCGAACCCGGCCACCACCGCAACCAGCGCCAGCCAGAGGACCTGACTCGGGCGATCCGGGGCGGTGAACCGGCTGAGCAGCCCGAACAGCGACTGGTTGCCGGTGTAGTCGGTGCGCCCGACCCGCTCGGTCGACCACAGCTCGTGGGTCCAGAACCGCCACGAGTCCCCCGGCGCGACCGCCGCCGCGAGCAGGGTCGCCGCCGCGGCGGCACCGCTGGCCACAGCCGCCGCCCGCCACCTGCGGGCCGCCAGCAGATAGACGATGAACAGCCCCGGGAAGAGCTTGAGCGCCGTCGCCAGCCCCACGCCCACCCCGGCCCACTTCGACCCCCGGGGTACGGCGAAGAGCAGGTCGGCCAGGATCAGCACGACAAGCAGCATGTTGATCTGACCGAAGGTGATGGTCTCCCGGGTGCTCTCCACGGAGAGCACCAGCAGGACCCCCACCGTCACTGTGAACACCCGGGGCAGGCCGTGCCGCTCGACCAGCGGCAGGAGCAGCCACCGGGTCGTCACCACCACCCCGACGACCGTGGCCACCGTGAAGATCGCCTGGGTCACGCCGAGCGGAAGCAACGCGAAGGGCCGCAACAGCAACGCGGTGAACGGTGGGTAGGTGAAGTACAACTCACCCTGGACCCGGTCGGGCTGGACGTAGTCGTACAGCGGGCGGCCGGAGGCCCACCACTCCATCGCCCGCATGTAGATCTTCAGGTCGAAGAAGTCGTGCACCCGTCCCGGCAGGTAGAGGGCGGGCACCACGGCCGCCAGGGCGAGCACCGTGACGATCCGACGGAGCCGGCGGCTGCCACTGTCCTCGTTCCTGACGGCAGGGGGAGCGGCGGGTTCGGCTGGCACGGGCAAACCCTAGCGGGCCACGACGAACAAGGTGTGTAGGCGCGGGCCGGCAGGCTGCGGCTAGTCTGTGGCGGTGGCTGACCTCCTCGTCTGGATCGACTGTGAGATGACCGGGCTCGACCTCGGTCGGGACAAGCTGATCGAGGTGGCGGCGCTCGTCACGGACCCCGATCTCAACGTCCTCGGCGAGGGCGTCGACGTGGTGATCCACGCCGACGACGAGGCACTGGCGGCGATGCCGGAGATCGTCCAGACGATGCACGGCAAGTCCGGCCTGACCGAGGAGGTCCGGCGGTCGACCGTCACCCTCGCCGAGGCCGAGGACATGGTGCTCGACTACGTCACCCAGCACGTCAAGGATCCGCGCAGCGCACCGCTGTGCGGCAACTCGATCGCCACCGACCGGGGATTCATCGCCCGGGACATGACCCGCCTCGACGCCCATTTGCACTACCGCATGATCGACGTCTCCTCCATCAAGGAGCTGTGCCGTCGCTGGTACCCCCGGGTGTACTTCGGCCAGCCCAAGAAGGGACTGGCCCACCGGGCGCTCGCCGACATCCGGGAGAGCATCCGCGAACTGGAGTACTACCGGCGTACCGTCTTCGTGCCGCTGCCCGGCCCGGACGTGGAGACCGCCCGGTCGATCGCCGCCACGCTCTGAACCCGTCCTGGTCCTGCTCCGAAATTCGTCCTGGCTCTGCGTTGAACCCGTCGTCGGCGAGGCGGGAACCCGGTGGACGCCGAGCCGTCGGGTGTGGCTATTATTAGTGCGATCCGCCCCGATGGGCGGACATGGTGGCTGTAGCTCAGTTGGCAGAGCACCGGGTTGTGGTCCCGGTTGTCGTGGGTTCAATTCCCATCAGTCACCCGTTTGGTGGACCGACTCCACCGTAGGTCAGGCCCCCTCCTCCGGGAGGGGGCCTGACGCGTTCCAGGGATGTCGTAGCGCCCTCCCCGCCTTCCCCGCCTTCCTGTTACCTGTTGATCAAGGGATTTGCGTCATGATCAGCGTGGAATCTGACGCAAATCCCTTGATCAACCCTGCGAAGCGGATGGGGTGGCGATGGGCACCTGCGAAGCGGATGGGGTGGCGATGGGCACCGTGGGGTGTGCCGGGGGCACGGTGGGGGCAAGTGCGGCTGCGGGTCAGTTGTCGGCGGCCGGCTCGTACGGCAGGGCGCTGCCCTTGACGTACTCGTCCCAGTCCATCGCCCAGTCCGTCCACCCGTTGCCCACCTGGAGCCGACGCTCCGTGCCCTTGACGGTGATCGGGTCACCGACCCGGGTGTTCTCGAACAGCCAGGCACCGTTGGCCATCGACACGTTCACGCAGCCGTGCGAGACGTTGGTCCGCCCCTGCTGCCCCTCCGACCAGGGCGCGGCGTGGATGAACTCGCCGCCGTAGGTGAGCCGCTGGGCGTAGTCGATCTTCGTCCGGTAGCCGTCCTCCGGACCCAACTCGTCGAAGGTGTCGAAGACCGTCTTACGCAGCTTCTCCATCACCAGCATCGTCCCGCTCGACGACGGGGTGCTCTTCTTGCCCAGGCTCACCGGGATGGTCTTGACCGCCTTCCCGTCCCGGGTCACAGTCATCTTCTTCGCCTTGTTGTCCACCGACATCAGCAGCTCACGGCCGACCTTGATGTCCACGGAGAGGTCGTTGCGGCCGAACCAGCCCGCGCCCATCGGCAGCCCACCGGTCTGCACCCGGTACGACACCGTGCTGCCCGCCTGCCAGAACTCCTTCGGCCGGTACCGGACCTCGGTCGGGCTGGACCACCGCCAGACCCCCTCCTGCGCCGGCTCGGAGGTGACTGTCATCCGTCGCTGCACGTCGGCCCGGTACTTCTCCGGGACCTCCCGACCGAACCTGACGATCAACGGCATCCCCACCCCCACCACCTGGTCGTCGCCGAGGTAACTCGTCACCCGGACCTGGTTGGAGGGCTTGGCCATCGTGGTGAAGGTGCTGGTGGTCTCCGACGGCCGGCCGTCGTCACCGGTCGCGGTCACCGTGGCTGTGTACGTCTCGCCGTACTCCAGTGCACCGGTGGGCAACCAGGTCGTACCCTCCTCGTCGAGCTTGCCCTCGACGGCCTCGCCGGCGGCGTCGGTGAGCTCGACTGTCGTCTCCGTCGCCTGGTCGGTGGTGAAGGTGATCGCGGTGGAGGCCGGCACGTCCTTCGCGTCCGCCACCGGCGCGGTGATCACCGCCGACGCCCTCGGCGGGTCCTCGACCCCACCCGGCAGACCCGGGGCGTCGTCGTTCGTGGTGACACCGCCGCCACCGGAGGTGCAGGCGACTGTGAACGCCAGGACCGCGGCCAGCACCGCCGTGGCGGACACGCGGCGTCGCCCACCGCGTCGGTGGCCGGCGGACCGGATCGACTCGTTCTGGCTGACTCGCATGATTCCCTCACTGTCGTGGTTCGGCGACTGCCCGTCGTCTCTCCGACGTACCGGACCCAGGTCCGGTTTCCGGCACCCGTCCGGCACATCCCGGCAATTATCACCGATTGGCGGCAAGATCCACCTTTTGCGATCGAGGTCGACGGACGTGTCGACCCCCGTCGAACGCCGGCCCCACCGCAGACCGACCCCCGACGTGTGGCTGACCCCCGACGTGTGGCTGACCCCCGACGTGCGATTGCGCGCGCGACGGGGGTCAGTCGATCCGGAGGTCAGAGGGCGAGGGCCGCCTCCGCACCACCCTGGGGCACCGGCAGGGCGCTGCCCTTGACGAACTCCGCCCAGTCGAGGTTCCAGGCTGTCCAACCGTTACCGGCGGCCAGCTTGCGCTCGGTGCCCTTGATCGTGATCGGGTCACCGACCCGGCTCTGGTCGAACAACCACTTCGCGTTCTCGGTCGACACGTTCACGCAGCCGTGGGAGACGTTGCGCTGACCCTGGTGCTGGACCGACCACGGGGCGGCGTGGATGTACTCCCCACCCCAGGTGATCCGCTGGGCGAACTCGATGTCGGTGACGTATCCGTCCTCCGGGCCGAGTTCCTCCATGGTGTCGAAGACGGTGGCCGCCTTCTTCTCCATCACCACCATCGTGCCGCTCGACGACGGGGTGCTCTTCTTACCCAGGCTCACCGGCATGGTCTTGATCACCTTGCCGGCCTCGTACACGGTCATCTGCTTGGTGGCGTTGTCGACCTTCATCTCGAAGGACCGGCCGATCTTCGCCGTCGCCGTACGGTCGACGTTGCCGTGCCGGCCGTTGCTCAGCGGAATGCCCTCCAGGGCGATCCGGACCGCCAGCGTCGTCCCGGGCTGCCAGTACTCCGGAGCCCGGTAGTACGCCTGCGTGCCGTTGGACACCCAGTGCCAGGCACCCGGCTGCGGCGGGTCGGTCTGGACGAACATCCGCTTCTGCACCGCCGCCCGGTCCTTCTCCGGGATCCCCGGATGGAACTCGGCGACCACCGGCATGGCCACCCCGTACGACTTGTCGTCGAAGAGGTAGAGCCCCGAGGTGATCGTCGACTTGGGCTTGGCCATCGTGGTGAACGAGGTCTCACCCTGCTGGGCCCGCCCGTCCGCCCCGGTGCCGACGACCTTCGCGGTGTACCTCTTGCCATACTTCAGCGGCTTGCTCGGTACCCACGCCGAACCGTCGGTCCGCACCGACCCCTCGACCTCGTCACCGTCGGCAGTGGTCAGGATGACCTCGGTCACCTTGCCACCGTCGGGCAACTTCGCCCCGATCTCCGTGCTGACCGGCCGGTTCTTCGCCCCGTCCTTCGGAGTGACCTCCAGGTCCGGCAGCGCAGACGAGTCACCCGGCCCCGCCGAGACACCCCCCACCGAGCTACCCGGCGTCGGAGTCGCTCCCGCCACGAAATCAGCCTGGTTCCCGCCGCTGCCGCAGCCCACCAGTGCGACCGACGCCGTCAGGGCCAGCGCGGCCACCACCGACCCGGCCCGCGTGAAACTGTGCATTCCCACCTCAGTTCTCACGTTCCTGGCGCACATCGTGCCGTACGCCGTCGAGACCGTGGCCCCTGGATCCGACAGAGTCGAAGATTTGACCGCTTTTATCCCTTAAGCTCGACCGAAGGGGGGAGGGGGTATCGGATTGGAACCCCTCCGAAAGGCCGTGCTAAGGTTCTCCCCGTTGCCACCGAGCGCCGCTAGCTCAACTGGCAGAGCAGCGGACTCTTAATCCGCGGGTTCGGGGTTCGAGTCCCTGGCGGCGCACCAACGAGCAAGGCCCTGACCTGGTAGTTCTCTGCCAGTCGGGGCCTTCTTCGTGTCCGCCGACGGGGTGGTGGCTCGGCGGGTGCTCGGGAGCCGTTGGACCGGACCGGGCGTCGGTGGACGGGTGCGTACCGGTGGGTCGTTGCTGCGTCGGCTCTGGTCGGGCCGGGGGCGGGGTGCAAGATCCACGATGCCCAGTGCCCGAGAATCATTGAACCATCGCGGCCTGAACGATAGGAGCCCATGCCGGTAAGCCCGTCGGGCGCTTTCGATCGGTGGCTTCAGGCTGGTGCGGTGGGCTCGTGCGCGACGACGATTGCCACTTCGGGGATGCGGTCTTCGGTGAGAAGGGCGACGAGTTCGTTGAGCAGCGTGTCGAGGTCATCGAGAGTGCTCAGGTCGTAGTGCTTGGCGACGATCCGACCGTCGTCCAGGCGGGCTGCCTCCAACTCGGCCTCTCCGCCGCTCCAGATCGTGATCGCGGCAAGCCAAGACTCGGACTCGAAATCACCGCTGACGATCTGCTTGCCATGGTTCGGCTTGATCGGTCGCGCGTGCCAACTCATGCTCAGCCTCGCCCAGGTCTGGGCCCGGGCCGAGATGGCGGCTGACAGCGCCTCCAGCGGAAGGTCACGTCCGCGACTGTCGCATGCTCTGGGCGGGGTGGTCTGCTGGCGATGCCGTATGTGGCCGGTCGAACCTGTCAGGTGGCGTGCCGGGCCGCGACTTCGAATGCGGTTGTCCACGGGAAGACGTGTCGTCGCTCGGTGCCGCTGCCAGGTGGGTGTGGCTCCCAGTCGTGTTCGGAGCCGAGAAGGATGTGTACGCCTTCGTCGCGAAGGTTCTCCACGGCTCGCCGGAAGGGGAGTCGGCGTGCGAGGGCGGCGTTGACGAAGGGCACGATGACGGTGGGCACCCGACGGCCGATCAGTTCGGCCACCGAGGTGGTGGCGTAGTTGTCGGCCATGCCGAGGGCGATCTTGTTGAGGGTGTTGAAGGTGGCGGGGGCGATGACCAGTGCGTCTGGTGCGGCTGGTGACCGGCGGGCCTCGGTGCGCGTGCGATAGTCGGACCGCACGGGATTGCCGGTCATCTCCTCGATCGCCGGCACGTCCAGGAAGGCCAGCGCACTGGGTGTGGCGGTGACGGCTGCCGTCCAGGTCTGTTCGTGGGCGGTCCGGACGAGCTGGGCCACGTCGGACGCGGGCCCGGCGCCACAGACGACGATCTGCAGGTGGCCTTTCGTCACAGAGGGATCCTGGCGGTCTGGGCGAAGTCGAGGACGGCGGTGCGGATAGAGCCCTTGGCATGGTGGGCGAGGTCGCTGGCGATGCGTTGGACCGCAGGGCGGCAGCGGACCCCCTCGGGTGCCACCTCGTAGGCGGCGCGCAGCGCGTTCAGGCCGTGCTCGTGGCGACCCCACTGGGTGTAGGCGCGGGCGACGTCGAGGTGCAGCGATGCTCTGCGCTCGCCGATCGTCACCTTGTCGAGGGGCACGGTGCGGGCGATCGCTATTGCGGTGCCGGCGTCGCCGAGAGTGAGTGCGATGTTGACCTGGTGCAGGAGCACGTTGGTGAGGCCGAAGCCCGTCCACCGGTCGTTGCCGTCGTAACCGAGTCGGGTTGCGGCGCGAGTCGCCTCGTCGAGCATGGAGTGGGCGGTCTCCCGGTCGTCCCTGCGTGCTGCGGCGACCGCACCACGGAGAATGAGGGCACCGTAGACGGCGACGGCGTCGGTCGAATCGAGGCGGGTGCCCCGGTCAAGTACGTCAGCCGCGTTGCCGGCAAGGGTCACCGCCTGGGCGTTGTGGCCGTTGCTCATCAGGGCGTGGGTCATGATCCGTGCGCTCGCAGCGACCGCTACCGGATCCTGGCTCGCCCCGGCGGCGCGGATGCTCCGTTCGGCCGCGACCAGAGCCATACCGTGGTCGCCGACTTTGAGAAGAACACTTCCGACGACGTGGTACAGGTCAGCTGCGAGGACATCGACCTGCGCCCGACGCCCTACCTCCGCCTCGGCGCGGACGGGTTCGAGGGCCGACAGGAGCGGAGTGAGCTGGTCGAGTACGCGCTCGTATCGGCAGGCCTGGTAGTCGCGTTTGACTGCGACCACGTCGCGGGAGAACTGTTCGATGGACGGCAGCGTCGCCGGGGAATGGCCTGGTGCCACGAGTGCGTCGAGTAACGGCGCTGCGCTCGGTACCGCAGCTACCCCGATCGCCGCGCCGCGCAGGAGATCTCTTCGTCGCACGTCACCGTCCGCACTCGTGCCGTCGTGTTGGTCCGCTCCAGTATCAGCGGCTGTGGCGGAAAGCGCTGGTGTGATGTTCTGTGGTGCACCGGGGATTCCTGCCGTTCTCAGGGCATTGAATCGTCCCTGTTCGTCGGGTGTGGCTCGGGTCAACACAGTGTCCAGCGCAGCCTGCATGTCGGCTCGCGGAACTACGCTGCCGCCCTGACTGCTCCACTTGGCGACCGTCCGTCGTGCTGCGCCCAGGTGCTCGGCGAAGGCGGTGACGCTCATCCGTAACGCCTGGCGTAGTGCTGTTGCCTCCCGGCCGGTCCAGGTCGTCACCGGAGCCATCGCAGGTCCCCTCGAAACGGACATCATCTGTCGATCGATCGTCGCGGTGTGTGGGGTGACTGCAGGTGCACCGTCAGTGCACCGGCGGGGCATTCCACCGATTCGTCCTTCAGGCCAATCTGGAGTGGTCAACGTGCTTACCAGGCGCTTTGGCGGCCAGAAGCAGTCTCAATGCGCGGGAGTTTCACGTGGATGTGCCAATCGGCGGTAGGCCGGAATGCGATCCAGCGTATGGGCATGTGCTTCCGCCGGGCGCTTTGGCAAACGTGTGGGTGACTCCCCGTTCTCGTACCGCCAGCAGTGCTGCGGGGACGGGTGATGGGCGGTCGGTCCCCGTCCGCCGCCCGGGGACGGTGGGCCAATCCCGCCTGTGGTTGGCCCACCGTCTTCCGGCTCTGGTCGGGGTGGGGGAGCGGGCGTGACCGTGTACATCTCCAGCAACGCGAGATCGGGCCAGCAGGGATGGCCGCGTTCGTTGTACGCGGTGACGGTGGTGGCTGCGGATCCGCCGCTGTTCACCTATGTCTGGCGTCGATTCTTCGAGCATCGGAGCCGACTGGGGGTTGGCCGGTGAGGGCCGGCGAACCCGGGTCTGACGGGAGTTCAGGCGACGGCGGTGGTCGGGTGGAGCATGTGCCGTCGCGTCCGTGCTGGCGCTGCCGGGCTTGTGGTCTTGCGTGGCCCTGTGGTCCGGCACGGGATTCGCTCGTCGTGGAGTACGAGGGTAATCGGATCGGGCTGTCGCTGTACCTGTCTGCGTGTCTGCACGAGGCAATCGAGGATCTTCGGGCGTTCGATGTGAGGAGCACGGGCGGTTGTGGTGGAGTGTTCGACCGGTTTCTCGGCTGGACGCATCGGAATCCCAGCGTTCAGCAGCCGACCATCGGCCCTTCATCACGACCGGACGAGACGGGGCTGTGAGCGGTGTCGGAATGATCGTCGCGAGTGGTCAACCGACGATCGTCAGGATGCGGGGACAGTGACCTCCCCGTAGGGCCAGGTGGACATCAGCGGACAGACCAGGAGACGGATCTTCATCGTGGCCTATCAGGCGGGGCCGAATGACCTGCTGCGCGCGGCGCGGCTGGCGCGGCGGTCTCCGTCGGGTTCGGGGCGGCCGATGTCGCGGCAGGAGTTGGCGGAGGCGGTCAACGCGTACGCCTACGAGCACGCGGGGCGCCGCGTCACTGTCGACGCCCGCTATGCCGGCAAGCTGGAACGTGGTGAACATCGGTGGCCGTTCGAGCCCTGCCGCACCGCGTTGCGGATGGTGCTGGGCAAGTCCACGAACGCCGAGCTCGGGCTCTTCGTCATCCACGGACACAACAAAGACCCCGAGGCGCGTGGCCGCACCGGAGACTTCGGACGCGCCTGTTCCCGCACTCGATGACATCGACGGTGCGGTAGCTGCAGGCGGGGTGGTCGGTGACGAGGGTGGTGGGCTGGTCGTTCCCGGTGGTGCGGCGACGGTGCGGGTGAGCCTGATCGTCGAGGCGGCGCAGGTCAGAGTGGTGCGTGACGAGGACCCGGCTGGCCGTGTCAGAGTGCTGGCGGGGCCGGTCTAGGTTGTCATCCAACCGTCCGACCCCGCGACCACCCTCGGGCATCGGTTCGAGGCTCGCGGTGGGTGGGTGGTTGCTGCGATCATGGTTCGATGCGGGGAGTGGCATGAGCATCACGTCCGTGATCAACTACAAGGGTGGGGTCGGTAAGACCACGATCACCGCGAATCTCGGTGCCGCGCTCGCTGCCCGGGGCCGCCGGGTCCTGCTGATCGACCTGGATCCGCAAGCCAGCCTCACCTTCTCGTTCTACTCGGCGGAGGACTGGGAGCGCAACCTCGCGTACGAGAAGACGATCCTGCAGTGGTACGGGTCGGTGCTGGCCGACGGGCCCACAGATCCGCTGCACCCGTACGTGCTGACCCCGGAACCGGCGAACGCGCTGCTGCCCGAGGGTGGCCGGCTCGACCTGGTCGCCTCCCATCTGGGCCTGGTCGACGTGGACCTGGACATCGCCGCGGCGCTCGGCGGATCGCGTTTCCAGCACGGCAGCCCGCACTTCCTGCCGTTGCACCGGTCGCTCGCCGACGCGCTCGGCACCGAGGAGTTCGCCGGGTACGACGACGTTCTGATCGACTGCGCGCCGAACTTCACCATGGTCACCCGGACCGGAATCGTGGCCAGCGATCACATTCTGACCCCGGCGCGGCCCGACTACCTGTCCACGCTCGGCATCGACTACCTGCGGAGCAAGGTGTCCGAGCTGGTTCGCGACTTCAACCGGGTGGCCGCCCCCGGGCCGATGATCGACCCGCAGTACCTGGGTGTGGTGTTCACTATGATCCAGTACGCCGGGAACGGGCCGATCAACGCGTCCCGTAACTACCTGGCGCACGCCGACAGCCTTGAGGTTCCGAGCTTCCGGCAGACCATCCGGGAGAACAAGACCCTGTTCGGCACGGCGGGTGAACGGCGACTACCCGCCGTGCTGGTGCCGAACGCCAACGACAGGGTGCAGTACGAACTCGAACAGCTGGCCAGCGAGTTCCTGGCCCGCACCCGCCCGTAGAAGGAGAACGACCGGTGACCGACCCCGCCGACCTCGCGCACGCCGTCCTGCTGCGGGTGGCCGAGTTCGTCCGCACGCTCCCCGCCGACCAGCTCGCCGCGCTCGCCGACGGCACGGCGAAGCTCTCCGTGGTCGACAAGGCCCGGCCCGCCCGCCGGTCGGCCGCCGCACCGGCCTCGGCCGGGGTGGACACCGAGCGGGTACGCGCCGACCTCGTGACGATCGGCGACCGGGCGGCCGGCGCGCGTTACCTCGCCGACCTGAAGCTCAGCGTGCCGAAACTGCGGGCGCTCGCCAAGGAGCTGGGCATCGCGGTGTCCAGCAAGGCCAAGAAGGCCGACGTCGAGCACGAGATCCTGCAGTGGACGGTGGGCCGCCGGCTCGACTCGGCTGCTATCAGTCGCCCGCCGCAGGCCCGGAGCTGACGGACCCGCCCGGCGACAGGCTCGCCCGCACCTCGTCCAGCACCTCGGCCCAGAACTCAGGTGGCGCGGCGCTGCGCAACTGGCCGGTGAGGTGCTCGGCCAGCCGGTGCGCCTCCCGCCGGGTGAACGTCGGGTCTGGCCCACCGCCGACCGGCGGCCGGGGGCGGGTCGGCGCGTCCAGCGGCACCGGGTCCCCGGTGCAGACGATGTCGAGGTGCCCGGTGGTGCGGGTCAGCGCCACGTAGAGCAGCCGGTGACCACGCTCGTCGCTGGCCACGATCTCCACCGGTTCGACCACCACCACCGCGTCGAACTCCAGGCCCTTGGCCTCCTGCGGGCTGATCAGGTTGACCGCGCCGCCCAGCTCACCCCGGTCGGCGCTACTCCAGGTGATGCCGTTGGCGGCCAGCGCCGCCTCGACCGGCCTCCGTTGCCGGGGTGGGCAGACCACGCCGACGAAGCGGCCGGCGTCGGCGTGCTCCCGCGCCACCGCGACCGCCCGACCGGCCAGCTCGGCCAGGCCGACCCGGTGCACGCCGGTCTCCGCCGGCCCGTCCCGGACCACCTCCAGCGGGGCCACCCCCGGTGCGGCCACCTCCAGCAGGGGTGCCGCCGTCGCGTACGCCTGGCGGGGTACGCGGTAGCCGTACTGCAGCGGGGTGATCCTGGCCGGGTGTCGGGTCGGCAGGTGGGCGAGGACCTCGTCCCACGAGTCGCGCGCCCAACTGCCGGTGGACTGCGCGAGGTCGCCGACGACCGTCAGCGACCCGGTGGCGCTGCGTCGGGCGACCGCCCGTAGCTGCATCGGGGACAGGTCCTGCGCCTCGTCGACCACCACGTGGGCGTACCGCCGCCCCGGCCCGTCGATCAGGTGGGTCAGCTCGTCCAGCAGCGGCAGGTCCGCCGGTGACCAGGTCTCCCGGGACAGCCGGTCCGCGCCGCGTCGGTGCAGCGCCGTCACCTCCGCCGGGGACGCGTTCACCCCGGCGG
>NZ_JBEPEQ010000132.1:0-13818 GCF_040300925.1 Micromonospora sp. NPDC000207 | reverse complement strand
GAGCGCCACCGCCGCCCCCGCAGCGGCCGCCCCCGGGACTGCCCCGGTGGCGGCCCCCGTGGCGCTGGCCGCCCCGGACGTCCCGGTGGCGAACGTGCAGGCCCACCTGAACCAGTTCCTGGCCATCGCCAACGCCAACGGCGGCAACCGGGCGCACGGGCGGCCCGGCTACCTCGCCTCGGTCAACTACGTCCGGGGCAGGCTCGACGCGGTCGGGTTCACCACCTCCGTGCAGTCGTTCACCTACAACGGCGCCACCGGCTACAACCTGATCGCCGACTGGCCCGGCGGGGACCCGAACGCGGTGGTGATGACCGGGGCGCACCTGGACAGCACCGCCGCCGGGCCGGGAATCAACGACAACGCCACCGGGTCCGCTGCCGTCCTGGAGGTCGCCCTGGCCGTGGCGCGGACCGGGTTCACCCCGGACCGGCACCTGCGGTTCGCCTGGTGGGGTGCGGAGGAGTTGGGGCTTCGCGGCTCCCGGCACCACGTCACCAACCTGCCGACCAGCGAGCGGACGAAGATCAAGGCGTACCTGAACTTCGACATGATCGGCTCGCCGAACCCCGGCTACTTCGTGTACGACGGGGACAACTCCGACGGGGTGGGGGCCGGGCCCGGCCCGGCCGGCTCGGCCCAGATCGAGCAAACCATCCAGGGGTACTTCACCTCCATCGGGGTGACGACCCGGGGGACCGACTTCGACGGACGCAGCGACTACGGGCCGTTCATCAGTGCGGGCATCCCGGCCGGCGGCACCTTCACCGGCGCCGAGGGCACCAAGACCAGCGCCCAGGCCGCACTCTGGGGCGGCACCGCCGGGGCGGCCTTCGACCCGTGCTACCACCGGGCCTGCGACACCCTGATCAACGTCAACGCCACCGCCCTGGACCGCAACGCCGACGCCATCGCGCACACCGTCTGGGCCCTGGCCGGGGCCGCCCCGCCGGCCGGCAGCACTGTCTTCGCCGACGGATTCGAGACCGCCACCGGGTGGACCGTGAACCCGGCCGGTACCGACACCGCCACCGCCGGCCGCTGGGAGCGGGGCGTCCCCGCCACCACCAGCAGCGGCGGGGTGACCACCCAACTCCCCGCGGCCGCCGCAAGTAACGCCCTGGTGACCGGGGCGGCGGCCGGGGCCAGCGCCGGAGCCAACGACCTCGACGGCGGGGTCAGCACCATCCAGTCCCCGCCGGTCACCCTCCCGGCCACCGGGACGCTGACCCTGTCCCTCTCCGCCTACCTGGCCCACCTCGACAACGCCGACACCGCCGACTACCTGCGGGTACGGGTGGTCGGCACGAGCACCGTCACCGCCCTCACCGTCACCGGTGCGGCGACCAACCGGGCGGCGGCCTGGCAGTCGGTCACCGCCGACGTCTCGGCCCTGCGGGGCCAGACCGTACGCGTCGTCGTCGACGCCGCCGACGCGGGCGCGGCCAGCCTGGTCGAGGCCGCCGTGGACGACGTCCGGATCGTGCAGAGCTGACCCGACCGATCCGGGTCCGGCGCCCGTCACCCGGGGTGGTGACGGCGTCGGACCCGGTGTGGCCACCCCCAGCGGAAGCGGGGTCCACGCCGATAAAATGTCAGGCATGACCGACTCTTCTGCCCAGGAGGGCAGCAGTAGCGAGCCGGGCTCCGCCCGGCGTTCCCCCCTGCCGACGACGTCCACGGCCGCCGTGAGTTCCCCGTGCTGACCCTCGTCGGACTCGTCCTGATCATCGTTCTCACCGTCGCGACCGGCTACTTCGTGGCCCAGGAGTTCGGCTACGTCGCCGTCGACCGGGGCAAGCTCAAGCAGCTCGCCGACTCCGGCGACCAGGCCGCCGCCCGGGCCCTGGAGGTCACCAGCCGCCTGTCGTTCATGCTCTCCGGCGCCCAGCTCGGCATCACGGTGACCACCCTGCTGGTCGGTTACGTCGCCGAGCCGTACCTGGGTGCCGGGCTCGCCCAACTGCTCGGCGGGGCGGGCGTCTCCCAGGCCGTCACGCTTCCCCTGTCAATCCTGCTCGCCCTGGTCATCGCCACCGCCGTGCAGATGGTCCTCGGCGAGCTGGCCCCGAAGAACCTGGCCATCGCCCGCCCCGAGCCGTTGGCCCGCGCGCTGTCCCGGTCCACCCTGATCTACCTGAAGGTGGCCGGTCCGCTGATCAAGCTCTTCGACCGGGCCGCCGTACGCCTGCTGCGCCGGGTCGGGATCGAGCCGATCGAGGAGCTGCCCACCGGCGCGACCCCCGAGGACCTCGAACAGATCATCGCGGAGTCCCGGGAGGAGGGGCACCTCGACGCGGAGATGTCCGACCTTCTCGACCGGGGGCTGGACTTCCGTCAGCTGACCGCCGGGGAGGCGATGGTGCCCCGGGTCGACGTGCACACCATCCGCGCCGACGAGCCGGTCAGCCGGATCGTCGAGCTGCTCGACACCGGCCACTCCCGGTTCCCGGTGCGCGGAGCCGAAGGGGTCGACGACGTGGTCGGCGTGGTCGGGATCGCCGACGTGCTCGGCGTGCCACCGGCGCAGCGGGGCAGCACTCCGGTCAGCGCGGTGGCCGTACCGCCGCTGCTGGTGCCGGAGACGCTCCCGCTGCCGACGGTCCTGGACCGGCTCCGGTCCGGACACCGTCAGCTCGCCTGCGTGGTCGACGAGTACGGCGGGTTCGCCGGCGTGATCACGCTGGAGGACCTGGCCGAAGAGCTGGTGGGCCCGATCCTCGACGAGGACGACCTCCCGGAGCGGGCCCCCGCACGCCAGGAGGACGGATCCTGGGTGGTGCCGGCCCGCTGGCGGATCGACGAGGTCGCCGACAGCACCGGTATCGCCCTGCCCGAGGCCCCCGAGTACGACACCCTCTCCGGCCTGGTCATGCGGGAACTCGGTCGGGTGCCCGAGGTCGGTGACCGCCTGGAGATCGTCCTGCCGGCCGACGGCGAGGAGTTCAGGACGGTGCCCACCGCCCTGGTCGAGGTGCTGGCCGTCGACAGACACGTCGCCGACTCGGTCCGCATCCGCGTCGCCGCCCCCGAGGAACGCAGTGAGGTGGCGGCGTGAGCGAGTGGTGCGAGCGAGTCGTCGTTGTCGTGGTCCATGTCGGTGCCGAACGCAGTGAGGTGGCGGCGTGAGCGAGTGGTGCGAGCGAGTCATCGTTGTCGTGGTCCATGTCGGTGCCGAACGTAGTGAGGTGACGGCATGAGTCCGGGGATCGCGCTCACTGTCTCGGTGGTGCTGCTTGCCCTCAACGGGTTCTTCGTGGCGGCGGAGTTCGCCCTGGTGGCCGCGAAGCGGTACCGGTTGGAGCAGCTCGCCGGGACCGGGGGACGCCGGGCCCGGGCGGCCATCGACGGGGTCCGTGAGCTGTCGCTGATGTTGGCCGGTGCGCAGCTCGGCATCACCCTGTGCACCCTGGGGTTGGGTGCGTTGGCCGAGCCGGCGATCGAGCGGCTGATCGGTCCGCTGCTGCACGCGGCGGGGCTGCCCGACACGGCGAGTCACATCGTCGCGTTGGTGTTCGCGCTGAGCCTGGTCACCTTCCTGCACCTGGTGGTCGGCGAGATGGCACCGAAGTCGTGGGCGATCACCCATCCGGAGCGTTCGGCGCTGCTGTTGGCCCTGCCGTTCCGGGCCTTCGCCCGGGTGGCGCGACCGGTCCTGTCGGTGCTGAACTCGTGGGCCAACGCGATGCTGCGGCTGGTCAGGGTGCATCCGCAGGACCAGTTGGCGCAGGTGCACGGGCCGAGTGAGCTGCGCATCCTGCTGGAGCAGTCCCGGGAGCACGGGTTGCTCGGCGCGGAGCAGCACCAGTTGTTGACGAGCATGTTGGAGCTGCAACGCACGACGGTGGCCAACGTGATGGAACCCTTCGACCAGATCGTCACGGTCCGTCGTGACGACCCGGCGGACCGGATCGAGCAGGTCAGTCGGGACAGCGGCCGGTCCCGACTGGCGGTGGTGGATCCGGGCGGCGAGGTGGTCGGCCTGGTCCACGTCCGGGAGGCGGTACGCGCCGTCACCACCGGTCGTGGTGCCACCGCCGGTGAGTTGATGAGCAGCGCCTTCACCCTGCCGGCCGATTCGACTGTCAACCAGGCGGTGGCGGCGATGCGGGGTCGGCAGGCCCAGTTGGCGCTGGTCCGCAACGGTGGCGGGCCGACCCGGCCGATCGGGTTCGTCGCGTTGGAGGACCTGCTGGAGGAGGTCATCGGCGAGTTCGACGACGAGACCGACTCGGTGCCGCGCGGGCGGCGGATGCGCTGAGACGGGTTCCCCGTGTCCGGTTCCCGAGGGGGACCGGACACGGGGGACGAGTACCGCGACGGGGGTCGGGGTCGGTTTGTCGGTGCCGCGGGGGCGGCTGGCGACGGGAGCGACGGCGGTGCGGTTGACGGGGGTGTCACCGGAGTCGGGTTGGCCGGGGCTGGGGGTCCGGACCACTGTGGTCAGCCCGAGCACCCGTCCGGGGCTGCGGTTTCCGGGGCGGGTGACGCTTTCCGCCGGTGACCGGGACGTTGCCGTCCGGCACATCGGGCTCGGCCTGGTCGCCCAGGCGGAGCCGGACGATCCGGGCCGGGGGCCCCGCCTGGTCGAGTTCCACCAGACGTCGATCGCCGGCCCGTTCGTGGTCCCGGCCGGACGACGTCGGGCTGTCGACTTCGCGTTGCCGCTGCCCTGGGAGACCCCGGTGACCATCTTCGGCGGGGTGCCGGTGATGGGGTTGCGCACCGCGTTGCGTACCGAGGTGGCGGTCGGTGCGGATCCGGGGGCGGGCCGGAGCACGTCGGTCCCGGTGTTCGTCCATCCGCTTCCGGTCCAGCAGCACGTCCTGGCCACTCTGGACACGCTGGGTTTCGTGATGCGTCAGGCGGCCCTGCAACTGGGGCGGCTGCCCGGGGTGGAGCAGACGCTCGGCGTGCACCAGCGGCTCGGCTACTGGGTGGGACCGCTGTACGCCGGTCCGATCACCGAGTTGGAGGTGACCTTCGTGGCCGACCCGGTGGGGCTGGAGGTGATCCTCTGGGTGGACCGCAGGTTGGCCCTGGCCGGTGCCACCCATCAGAGCATCAGCCGGTTCCGGGTCTGGCACGTTGGGGCGGACCAGCAGGACTGGCCGGCGGTGGTGGACGGGTGGCTGCGCTCGACGATCAACCGGCACGCCGCGATGGCGGCGCACGCGGACTGGTCGGCGCAGGTCACCGAGTCGGCGCACGTGAGTCGTCCGCCGGACCGTCCGGTGCCGCCCGGGATGGGGCTGGGCGGCACCGGGGGCGGGACCGGCATCGGCGGGGGTGGTGGGGGCGGTGACGGTACCTGAGGGTGGCTGTCAGCCGGCGGCGGTGGCCAGCTTGACGCTGAAGCCGAGGAACAGGGCGGCGACCCCGGTGGTGGCCCCGGCGGCCAGTCGTCGTCGGCTGGCGAACTGCGCGGCCAGGAAGGTCCCGGCGAAGATCAGCATGCTGAGGTAGACGGCGCTCGTCACCTGGGCGATCAGCCCGAGCAGCAGGAACGACAGCGCCGGCCAGGGGTAGGTCGGGTCGACGAACTGGATGAAGAACGACACGAAGAACAGGATCGCCTTCGGGTTGAGCAGGCTGATCACCAGCGCCTTGCGGAACGGACTGCGTACCGCTTCCGGTTCGGCGGCGTCGATCAGACGCGGGGTGTCCGGGTCGTGCCGGGTCCGCCAGCGCCGCCAGGCGCCGAGGAGCATGGTCAACCCGACGTAGCCGAGGTACGCAGCACCCGCGTACTTGATCACCAGGAAGAGCGGTGGGTACGCCTTGAGCAGCGAGGCCACCCCGGCGGCGGAGAGGACCATCAGCACCCCGTCGCCGAGGAAGACCCCACCGGCGGCCCGGTAGCCGACCCGTATCCCGCGACGGGCGGCGGTGGAGAGCACGAAGAGGGAGTTCGGCCCGGGTAGCAGCACGATCGCCACGGTGCCCAGCACGTACGTCCAGAGGTCGGTGATTCCCAGCACGGGGGAGATCATCGCCCGGTGCCCGTACCGGGTAGGTAGGCGGGGGTCGGGGCGCTCACCCCGGCGTCCGGTTCGGGTGGCCCGGGGGTGAGCCGGACCGGGACGACCCCGGCCCAGTGCGGCAGGGCGAGGTCTGCCTCGTCGTCGCCGACCCCGCCGCTGCGGACCCTTGTCGACACCTCCCGCAGCGGCAGTTCCAGGACGGCGGTCTCGGCCAGTTCCCGTCGGCTGGGCGGTCGGGCGTCGGCGGCGCGGCCGGGGCCGAACTTGTCCACCAGGGCGGTGAGGACCTCGGTCTTTGTCTGCTCGTCGGTGACCAGGTGGGCGGTCCCGTGCGCGACCACCGAGCGGTAGTTGGCGCTGTGGTGGAACTGGGAGCGGGCATAGACGAGCGCGTCGAGGAGGGTGACCGAGACGCAGACTGCCAGTCCGTCGGGGGATCGGGCGGCCAGCAGGGGCCGACTTCCGGTGGAGCCGTGCAGGTAGAGGGTGTCGCCGACCCGGACGTGCAGGGTGGGCAGGAGCCGGGGCTCCCCGTCGACGACGAACCCGAGCGTGCAGTGGTACGCCTCGTCGAGGACCGCGTGGGCGGCGTCCCGGTCGTAGTCCATCCGCTGTCGGGCCCGGGTGGAGGTGGTGCGGGGGGTCGGTGGGTACACGTGACGGATCCTCTTTGTTCTAGTACAATCTCTCAATTGTGTCAGCACGCTATCAGGTCACCGGGTCCACCGCCGTCGAGATTTCAGCCAGCATCGAATCGGGCATCCGGACCGGAGCGCTCCCCGCCGACGCGGCGCTGCCTGCGGTCCGTACCCTCGCCGTCGACCTGGCCGTCAGCCCGGCCACCGTCGCCCGGGCCTACCAGGACCTCCGCCAGCGGGGGCTGGTCGCCACCGCCGGTCGCCACGGCACCCGGGTCCGAGCCCGCCCGACTGTCACCGTCGGGAGGTCCGCGCTGCGCCCACCCCCCGCCCCCGGCACCCGGGACCTCTCCGCCGGGGAACCCGACGCCACGCTCCTGCCACAGCTGGGTCCGCACCTGGCCGCCCTCGCCGCCGCGAAGACCCCCACCATCGGGTACGCCGACGCCGGAACCCTGCCGGAACTGGCCGACGCCGCCCGTCGACGACTCGCCGCCGACGGCGTACCGGTCGGGGAGATCACCCTCACCGGCGGTGCCCTGGACGGCATCGAACGCGTCCTCGACGCCCACCTGCGCCACGGTGACCCGGTCGCCGTGGAGGACCCCGGCTGGGCCAACCTCCTCGACCTGGTCGCCGCCCTCGGGTTACGCCCGATCGGGGTCCCCGTCGACGACGACGGCCCCACCGAGGCCGGGGTACGCGCCGCCCTCGCCGCCGGGGCCCGGGCGCTGATCGTGACCAGCCGGGCGCAGAACCCCACCGGCGCCGCCGTCTCCGCCGACCGGGCCCGGACCCTGCGCGCCCTCCTCGCCGACCGGCCCGACCTGCTCCTCGTCGAGGACGACCACGCCGCCGAACTGGCCCGGGTACCGCTGCACCCACTCGTCGGGGCGACCGGGTCGTGGGCCTTCGTCCGCTCCGTGAGCAAGCCGTACGGCCCCGACCTGCGCCTGGCGGTCCTCACCGGAGACGACACGACGGTGGCCCGGGTCGCCGGGCGGTCCCGGGTCGGCGCCGGATGGGTCTCCACCGTCCTGCAACGCCTGGTCCTGTCACTGTGGCGGGACCCGGGCACCACCGACCTGGTCGACCGGGCCGGTGTCGACTACGAACGTCGGCGCAACGCCCTGCTGTCCGCCCTCGCCGACCACGGGCTGACCGCCCACGGCCGCAGCGGGATCAACGTCTGGCTGCCGGTGCCCGACGAGACCGCCGCGGTGACCGCCCTGCGCGACGCCGGCTGGTCGCTGGCGCCCGGTGCCCCGTTCCGGCTCGCCGCCCCACCCGCCGTCCGGGTCACCGTCAGCACCCTCGCCGACGCCGACATCGCCCCCCTGGCCGCCGCGATGTCCCGTGCCCTGCACCCCTCCCCCCGTACCGGCCTCACCGCCTGACCATCCCGTACGGCCTCGCTCGGGGAACTGGATCTTGGACAGTTGCTGTCAGCAGGACAGTCAGCAGCGCACAGAAACTGTCCAAGATCCAGGCCGAGCAGGGCTTCGGCGGCGGTGGCACCGAGCGCGACGACGATCTCCGGGACCGGAGTCCCGCCGACTGACGTAGCCGCCGGTGCGGGGTGTGGAGGCGCTCCTCTCTACCGTGGGGGCACAGGGGCCGTCGCCGACCGGCCCGTCCGGCGTACCCCGGGAGCCGCGATGACCACCAGGCAGGCCGTGCCGCCCCGCGACCGGACGACGGTCGCGGCGATCCAGCGCCGTACCGTCCGGTTGCTCTTCCTCACCCAGGTCGTCGGTGGGGTGGGGGTGACCATCGGGGTCGCGGTCGGGGCGTTGCTCGCCACCGACATCGCCGGCACCGCGGTGTCCGGGGTCGCCCAGAGCGCGGCGGTGGTGGGTGCCGCGTTGCTCGCCGTCCCCGTCACCCGCCTGATGACCGGGTACGGGCGGCGCCCCGGCCTGGTCCTGGCGTACCTGGTCGGGGCGGTCGGTGGGGTCCTGACAGTGCTGGCCGCGACCACCCGGTCGGTGCCCCTGCTCTTCCTCGGCATGCTGCTGTTCGGCGGGGGGAGCGCGGCGAACCTCCAGGCCCGCTACGCCGCAGTGGACCTGGCCGAGCCGGCGCGTCGGGGACGGCAACTGTCCCTGGTGGTCTGGGCCACCACCCTCGGCGCGGTGGCGGCCCCCAACTTCGCCGCCGTGGCCGACCGGGTCACCGTCGGGTGGGGGCTGCCCGCACTGTCGGGGCCGTTCGCGTTCAGCGCCGCCGCCTTCGTCCTGGCCGCCGGGGTGCTCCTGCTGTTCCTGCGGCCCGACCCGCTGCTCACCGCGCGCCGACTGGCCGACCCCGGCACAGTCGACCCGGCGGCCCGGCCGCCGCGCGGGCTCCGGGAGGCCTGGTCGGTGGTGCGGGAGCGACCCGCCGCCCGGCTCGGGATCGCCGCGGTGGCCGTCGGTCACCTGGTGATGGTCGCGGTGATGGTGATGACCCCGGTACGCCTGCACGAGGCACACCACGACGTCGACGTCCTGCCGGTGGTGGGTCTGGTGCTGAGCCTGCACATCGCCGGCATGTACGCCCTGGCCCCGGTGGTGGGATGGCTCACCGACCGGCTCGGCCGACGTGCGGTGGTGCTCGGCGGGGCCGGGCTGCTGCTGGCCGCCTGTGCGGTGGCCGGTACGGCCGGACACGACACCTTCCGGCTCACCGCCGGTCTGGTCCTGCTGGGGCTGGGTTGGTCGGCGACGATGGTGGCGGGTTCCACACTGTTGTCGGAGTCGGTCCCGGTGCCGGTCCGCCCGACCGTCCAGGGGCTGTCCGACCTGATCATGGGGCTGGCCGGGGCGTCGGCCGGCGCGGTCAGCGGGTTCGTCATGCAGGTGGCGGGATATCCGGTCCTGACCCTGCTCGCGGCGGTCGCGGTGGGGCCACTGGTGGCGCTAGCGTTGCGGCCGGTGCCGCCGGTTCCGTACCGGGCCGACAGCGACGCGCCGGACGAGGGGGAGTGACAGTGCGGCTGACCGACTTCTGGACGCGGCTCGAGGAGGCCTTCGGCCCGGGGTACGCGGCCAGTATCGCCGCCGACCAGGTGCTGTCCCAGCTCGACGGGCGGACAGTCGAACAGGCGCTCGCGGCCGGTGAGCAGACCCACGTCGTGTGGCGTGCGGTCTGTGCCGCCTATCCCGACCGGGTCCCCGCCCGCCTACGCTGAGCAGCGCATTCGATCGCCCAGCGTGTCACTTGCCCAGTCGTACACCTGTTCGGCTATTGTCCACAGCGGGGTGCTTGTCCACAGGTCGCGGCCCGTCGGCTGGTTTTCTGTCGGACCCAGCGCCTAGCGTGTCCCGCGTGACGAGAAGCTCAGGAAAGACGCCGGCGAAGGCAGGGGTGGCAACCATGGCGGCAGGGCCTGACCGGGAGAAGGCACTCGACCTTGCTCTCGCTCAGATCGACAAGCAGTTCGGCAAGGGTTCGGTGATGCGGCTGGGGGAGCGGCCGGTCATCCAGACCGCGATCATCCCGACCGGTTCCATCGCCCTCGACGTGGCGCTGGGGGTCGGTGGGCTGCCCCGGGGGCGGGTGGTCGAGGTCTACGGCCCGGAGTCCAGCGGTAAGACGACGGTGGCCCTGCACGCGGTGGCCAACGCCCAGCGCAACGGCGGGATCGCCGCCTTCGTCGACGCCGAGCACGCCCTCGACCCGGAGTACGCCAAGGCCCTCGGCGTCGACACCGACGCCCTGCTGGTCTCCCAGCCGGACACCGGTGAGCAGGCGCTGGAGATCGTGGACATGCTGGTCCGCTCCGGTGCGCTCGACATCATCGTGATCGACTCGGTCGCCGCCCTGGTGCCGCGTGCCGAGATCGAGGGTGAGATGGGCGACAGTCACGTCGGCCTCCAGGCCCGGCTGATGAGTCAGGCGCTGCGCAAGATCACCGGCGTGCTCAACAACACCGGCACCACAGCGATCTTCATCAACCAGCTCCGCGAGAAGATCGGTGTCATGTTCGGCTGCATGTCGTACTCGACCCGGGTCACCCTGGCGGACGGCACGCAGGAGAAGATCGGCAAGATCGTCAACCAGCGGATGGACGTCGAGGTCCTCTCGTACGACCCGGAGACCGACCGGGTCGAGCCCAAGCGGATCACCAACTGGTTCAACAACGGCCCGGCGGAGCAGTTCCTCCAGTTCACCGTGGCGAAGTCGGGCGGCAATGGGCGGGCCCAGTTCGCTGCCACCCCCAACCACCTGGTCCGCACTCCGGGTGGGTGGCGAGAGGCCGGGGAGCTCATCGCCGGTGACCGGGTGATGCTGGCCGAGTCGCGCCGGCTCAGCGAGCAGCAGTGGCAGGTGGTGCTCGGTTCGGTGATGGGGGACGGTGCCCTCTCTCCCAACCGCGACGACCGTAACGGGGTCCGGTTCCGTCTCGGACACGGTGCCGCCCAGGTCGACTACCTCGACTGGAAGGTGGCCCTGCTCGGGAACATCACCCATTCCCGGCGTACCGACTCGCGAGGTGCCGCCTTCGTCGACTTCACTCCGCTACCGGAGCTTGCCGAACTGCGTCGGGCAATCTATCTGGGCGACGGCAAGAAGCACCTCAGCTGGGACTTCCTCAAGGCGTTGACCCCGCTGGCCCTCGCGGTGTGGTACATGGACGACGGCGGCTTCACCGTTCGGTCCAAGGGCCTTCAGCAACGCACCGAGGGTGGTACCGGGCGGATCGAGATCTGCGTCGAGGCGATGGCCGAGGGCAGCCGGATCCGGCTGGTCGAGCACCTTCGACACACGTACGACCTGGACGTCGAGCTCGCCTCCCGTGGCGCTCGGGGCACCGCCTCGGTCCTGTTCACCACCGAGGCGTCGGCAAGGTTCCACTCGTTGGTCGCCGACTACGTGCCGGCGGCGATGGAGTCGAAGCTCCTGCCCCGGTTCCGTGGCCGGTGCACTGTCGAACCGCAGTTCGTCTCCGCCGAGCTCACCCCGGTTCCGGCCCGGATCATCGACGTGCACGTCAAGCCCAGGACCCGCTCGATGAACCGGTTCGACATCGAGGTCGAGGGAAACCACAACTACTTCGTCGACGGCGTCATGGTGCACAACAGTCCCGAGACGACCACCGGTGGTCGGGCGTTGAAGTTCTACGCCTCGGTCCGGCTCGACGTGCGTCGCATCGAGAGCCTCAAGGACGGCACCGACGTGGTCGGTAACCGGACCCGGGTCAAGGTCGTGAAGAACAAGGTCTCCGCGCCGTTCAAGCAGGCCGAGTTCGACATCATGTACGGCAAGGGCATCTCCCGGGAGGGGTCGCTGATCGACGTCGGTGTCGAGCAGGCGATCATCCGCAAGTCCGGGGCCTGGTACACCTACGACGGCGACCAGCTCGGCCAGGGCAAGGAGAAGGCTCGGGAGTTCCTCCGGGAGAACCCGGACGTGGCCGCCGAGATCGAGAAGAAGATCCTGGAGAAGCTCGGCGTGGGGACGGCCGCTGGTGCCGACGCCACCGGTGGCCCGGAGCTGCCGCCGGTCGACTTCTGATCGGCGGGTGGCAGGACGACGTGCCCGCACGGGGCGGGGCTGGGATGCCGGTCCTTCCCGCGCGGGCGATGCCACCCCCCGCCCCCGTCGGGGTCGACGTGTCGGCTCCGACGGGGACCACGACGACCCGACCCAGGGAGCGGCCGAGGCCCCACCTCCGAGTCCCGCCGAGGCGGCCCGCCGGGAGGCGGAGCTGGCCCGGGAGATCTGCCTGCGTCAGCTCTCCGCCCGGCCGCGCACCCGGGCGGAGCTGGCGACCGCGTTGACCCGACGGGGGATCTCCGAGGAGGTCGCTGCCGAGGTCCTCGACCGGTACGACGAGGTCGGCATGGTCGACGACGCCGCCTTCGCCCGGGCCTGGGTGTCGAGCCGACACTCGGGTCGGGGGCTGGCGCGTCGGGCGCTCGCCAACGAGCTTCGCCAACGCGGGGTGGACCAGGAGGTGGCCGCCCCGGCCCTCGACGCCATCGACGAGGAGACCGAGGCGGAGACGGCTCGGGCGCTGGTGGACCGGAAGCTGCGGACCGTCCGGGGCGAGCCCGATGCGGTCTTTCGCCGACTGGTCGGCATGTTGGCTCGTAAGGGCTACCCGGCCGGGGTGGCGATCCGGGCGGTCAAGGACGCCCTCGCCGCGCAGAGCGCCGAGGCGGCCGAGTTCGCCGACCGGATCGACGCCGACGCATTGGCCGAGTCCGAGGGCGATCTCGACGGCTGAGTCTCCCCCTCGGACATCACCATATCTGTCCGGCGATGTCCGATCCTTCGGTGGGCACGGAGTGACTCTTCCGCTTCGCTCCGTTCGGGGGGTTCGATCATGACTCCTTGACCGGAGGGCACTCGGAGACCTAGCCTCGCCTTACAAGCTCAATTTGCCCGACCAGTGCAGGCTAAGCGCACAACATAGATGGCATAACGGAACAGCAACACTTTGGTCAGTTTTTCCTCGTCGCGGACGGCCCTTCGCCGCCCGCGCCGTCGGCTGCTGACCTGACAACTGCACCCCCGTCGGTGGTGTCCCCAGTCGGGGCGCTACCGACGGTGAGCCACCCAGGCCAGGCGCTCCGGTCGGGCGTCCAGAGCCGTAGTAGGCGTGCCCACCGGCGCGGCGACTGCGGCGCCGACGTGCAGGGGAGGCGGCCATGGCTGGGCGGCAGAGGTTCACCGGTGGCCCCACGGAGGCGGCCGAATGAACGCCGTCGACGTCGTACTCCTGCTGACAGTCGTGATTCTGACACTTGTCGTGGTCGGTGCGGTGCTGTTCGGCATGCGGGTTCTCCGCCGACTCTCGGCGGCCCCCGCCCCCGAGGACCCGGCGTTCGTGGCCGAGAAGGACCGGCAGGAACAGTCCCTGGCGGCCCTGCGGACCGCTGCAGACGAGGCCAACAGCACGATCGACGTGGCGAAGTCGGCGGCGTCGGCGGCCCGGGCCGAGGCGGCGGCGGCCAAGGCCGAGGCGAAGGCCGCCCGGGCCGAGGCGGGTCGGGTGCTCGACACCGCCCGGATCGAGGCGGACACCATTCTGGAGCGGGCCCACAAGCAGGCCGAGGCGGACGCCGAGCAGCTACGGACCACAGCCCGCCGCAGCGGCGAGCGGGAGGTGGCAGGCGGAGGAGACCTTCTCCCGCAACACCGACGCCCACGACGTCCCGCTCGACGGGCCGCAGGTGCAACGGATCGTCGACCGTTTTCTCGACCGC